>DAOPJS010000106.1:0-5088 GCA_035399785.1 Alphaproteobacteria bacterium | reverse complement strand
ATCGATAATCCGACGGTGGCAACAGAAACAATCGCGCTGGCTCCTGCTTTTCCGGCGGCTCCCAAATTCTGTAATTCACCGATGCCTGCTGCAAATCCACCGCCTGCCGCAAGTCCGATCGCAACAACCAGATTTCTGATGGCCGCATCGACGAGGCCCTTTCCTAGTGCGGATAATTTGGCCAATGGGTGGACCTGTACATCATTCCCTTTGCTGTCTTTGGCTTTATCTCTGATACTCATTAATCCGTTCAGTCCGAAAATCAAACTGGCGGCATCAATAAAGACATTGGATGTATTTTTTTTATCGCAAGTCCAAAACTGGAAGGCGGCATTAAACGATCCCGCTAAATAAGCACCCATATCACCATCTTTGTATGCAGGCGGGCTGTTATTCGCCAAATTGGGCTCAAATAATTTACAGCCGAACAAAGATCCATCAGCATCTCGTTTCCATTTAAGGACATCTTCCATCGCCTGCGGCCATGTTTTACCGAAAGGAAGATTAATGGTCGCCGTAACATAGGCACCGTTAATTTGGGCGATACGGTTATACCAGATACCGGCGCCGCCCCATCCCAGTTTTTTGGTTTGGTCGCGCATTTTGAAATCTGCCTTGGATCTTGCGTCGTCGTAATGTTGTTTTACGAGAATATCCAGCTGTTTCTTAACCTCTAAGTATACTTTTTGGCGTTTATCTTGAGCAGGTTCGTCTGGGCATGTCCCATTCTCTCCATAGGCTGCGCCATTATAATAAGGATTATAAACACAGGCGAAATATTTACCCATTTTTTTCAAATCGCCGTTATCCCAAAGTGATGTAACCACTTCCATATATTTCTTTTGTAATTCACCGGGATTACCGTTTTCTGTTGATTGCTGAACAGGAACATTAATGGGAACTACAACTGTTCCACAATAAGGCATATATCTCGCGAAGTCTGATGTATCTTCATAAGCGCCAAAAATAACCTTGATGTCATTCGTGGATGAAACGCTGGTTGCTCCGCTGCAATCTGAAAGAATTTCTTTTCCATCGGCCTGTGTTACCGAACATTTTTGCGTAATAGTTCTTTTCTTTCCTTCCGGCAAGATTCCGTAAGCTTCCCGGCAAGTATTGACCAGTGCCATAAATTCGGTTAACGCCCTGAAATCGGGCGATTTTGTTTCCGCAATTAATGTCGCATTTTCGACGCCCAAAGGATTTGTTGCTGCCAAGGAGTCATTAAATTGAATCCATCCCGTGGTAGCAAAGCTTGAGCCGATCTTGGCGGCATAAAGCGTAATGTATTGCGCGCCGTTCAATCCATAGTTCAAAGGCACCAGCAAACCGATCGCGATGACTAATCTGAACGGGGCGTAAATATGACTGAAACGTTGGCCGAAAGGTGTTCCTGTCTGCGCCGTTTCGCCGACAACAACAATGACGTAGTAAAGGAAGACAAGAACAGCAACAAGCAAGAGCGCCAGATTGTAAAAATTAAACATGACATGTAATGCTTTGTGAAAACTGGTTGGTGTTATATCACCAAACATTTTCGGCACACCGAAAACTTCACGCATCATGTGGAAGGCAACATCCGTATCGGGATTGGCTGTTGTAAACATACCTGCCTGAGGAGCTGATTGTGCCCAGGCATCACCGCTAAGCATCAAAATAACAAAGCTGATAAATTGTAATGCCAAAATAAAAATACCGACAAGAACGGCAAAAAATATCAGAACCTGATCAATGTTTTGTTTGTTAACTTTAACATTATTGGCTGCTGCTGCAATAACTTGCCTGATGCCAAATGTTCCGAGGTTTTCATATTTTGTATAAGGATGATTGGCAGGAAGAATTCTGACTGCCTGATAAACTGTTGCTATCAATAAAGCGAGATAACCAAAACCGCCGCGTCCCAATTCTTTTACTTGTGGAACAACACCCGGTAAAAAAACATATGAAAAAAATCTGCCGATACCCGATTTTTTAGTATTCGGTTCGCCGTTTTGCAGGTCATTATTGGGTGCCTGCATATTCATATCTTGTGTATTTGCCGTCATATATTTACAGCTTCTTCCTCAGCTCCATTACCCGGCACCCTCAAAATGCCACGCGTCGTCCAACAGATAGATTTCCTCTATTTGAATTATATCACAGGGGTTTAACCCGATACCAATTTGCCAAAAGTAGAAACGCCCCATGAGTATGAGGATTAGAATAACATATTGATTATAAATGAATTATTAACCCCTGCGAAGCGGTTTTCGCAGGGGTTTTGGTATTTTACGAAATATTTTATCCCGCCTTGCGCAGAGGCTTGTATTTGATGCGGTGAGGGGTGTCAGAATCCTGTCCTAAACGGCGTTTTCTGTCATTTTCATAATCTTCGTAGTTCCCCTCGAACCAGACAACCTGCGAATCGCCTTCAAAGGCCAGAATATGGGTCGCCAAACGGTCCAAAAACGCCCGATCGTGCGAAATAATGACGGCGCAGCCCGGAAATACCTCCAAAGCCTCTTCCAAGGCAGAAAGCGTTTCTGTATCCAAATCGTTGGTCGGTTCGTCCAAAAGCAGGACATTGGCACCGCTTTTCAGCATTTTGGCCAGATGGACGCGGTTTCTCTCCCCTCCCGATAGCTGCCCGACCTTTTTCTGCTGGTCAGGGCCGCGGAAGTTAAAGGCAGAGACATAGGCACGGGACTGCATTTCAATCTTACCCAGCTTCAGGATGTCATTACCGTCCGAAATTTCCTCCCAGACGTTCTTATTCGGGTCCAGATCATCACGGCTTTGGTCTACATAACCCAGCTTGACGGTATCTCCGACTTTGAAACTGCCTTCATCAGGGGTTTCCTGTCCTGTAATCATGCGAAACAGGGTCGATTTACCCGCCCCGTTCGGGCCGATAATCCCGACAATACCGCCGGGCGGCAGTTTAAAAGAAAGATTTTCGATCAGCAGCCTGTCATCAAAGCCTTTGCGGATATTGCTTGCTTCAATGACTAAATCCCCCAGCCGCGGCGGGGTCGGAATAACAATCTGTGCGGTGCGCACTTCCTGTTTTTCGGATTCGCGCAGCATGTCATCATAGGCCGCAATACGGGCTTTGGACTTGGCTTGGCGGGCTTTGGCACCCTGTCTGATCCATTCCAGCTCGCGCGCCAGTGTTTTCTGGCGGGCATCTTCCTGTCTGGCTTCTTGTTGCAGGCGTTTTGCCTTGGTTTCCAAATAGGCAGAATAATTACCCTCATAAGGGATGCCCTGACCACGGTCGATCTCCAATATCCAGCCGGTGACGTTATCAAGGAAGTAACGGTCGTGCGTGACCATAATCACGGTTCCCGTATATTCCGACAGAAAACGCTGCAGCCAGGCAACGCTTTCGGCGTCCAAGTGGTTGGTTGGCTCGTCGAGGAGTAACAGATCAGGTTTTTCAAGCAGCAGGCGGCATAATGCGACGCGGCGTTTTTCACCACCTGACAGATTCTGAATTCCCGCCTCTTTTGGGGGGCAACGCAGGGCATCCATCGCCATTTCAATGGTGCGTTCCAATTCCCACCCATTGGCGGCATCAATTTTTTCCTGCAAATCACCCATTTCCGCCATGAGGGCGTCCATATCGGCGTCAGGATCTCCCATTTCTCCGCCAATCGCGTTGAAACGGTCAATCATGGATTTAACATCACCCATTGCTTCCATAATATTTTCAAAGACGGTTTTGCTCTCGTCCAGCTGGGGTTCTTGTTGTAAATAACCTACACGGACGCCATCTGCCGCCCATGCTTCGCCTTGAAATTCTTTATCAACACCGGCAATAATCTTTAAAAGCGTGGATTTACCAGCCCCGTTCGGGCCCAATACCCCGATTTTGGCGCCGGGAAGAAAGCTCAGGGTGATATCATTAAGGACACTTTTCCCACCCGGCCATGTTTTGGTCAGGCCTTTCATGACATAGATATATTGGTATGACGCCATCTTTAAATTTCCTCTTACACTGTCATTCTTTGCAGATACCCTGATTTAGCATATAGTAGGCAAAATGCAAACGCGCAAAGAGAAAGACGTATGACAGGCGACCAATCATCCAGAAGCTCGATTCTTGAGGCAACCCGCTCACGGGCAAAATTTTCAGAACATGGAAAATCGAAAGGAGCCGCGGGATTTGTCAGCCCGTATGACGATTCACAGCCCGCGGATTTTCTCTCCCGCCCCGGACAGACGGCGATTGTGAATCCGTCCAAGGAAGGTATCAAAAATTTTGAAATCGGTGTCGCGTGGGATATGGTATCGGTTAAACAAACGACAAAAAAGGCGGGCTTTATGGAACGCTTTTTCGGCAAAGGCCAAAATCAGCCAACGCGCCACAAGGGTGTTGATCTTGATATCGGCTGCCTTTATGAACTGAAAAACGGCAAGCGCGGTGTTATTCAGGCTTTTGGTGATATGTACGGCGCTCTTGATGAAGAGCCCTATATCCATCTTTCAGGTGACGAACGCACTGGCGAAGCCGAAGGTGAAGATGAGGTGATTACTGTTAACGGCCATCGATGGGATGAATTCAAACGCATCATTATCTACATTTACATTTATAAAGGCGCTTCAAACTGGGAAACGGTTAAACCGCAAATTCAGGTGCGTGTGCCCGAAGAACGGCCGATGATTGTCAGTTTGAATGCCCGCCGTGAAGAACTGGCCTTATGCGCCGTTGCCGGACTTGAAAATGTCCGCGGCGGTATCCGCATGACCAATTACATGGAGTATTTTCCCGGCCATGCCGAGATGGACCGCGCTTTTGGTTTCGGATTAGAGTGGGATGACGGCAAGAAATAGGGTAGAATCGCCCGCATAGGTTCTTTTTTGCAATTCTGCAAAAAATAGTTTCAGGAAAAAAATGATATACACGAATGAACAAATTTTGGTTTTGGCTATCGGCTCGCTGGGGCTTGGTATGTATCTCCTTTTCAAAGGGGGCGATTGGACAATCGATGCTGCAGTTTATTTGGCTAAAAAATTTGGTATTTCGCCTTTGGTCATTGGTTTTACGATTGTGGCTTTCGGAACGTCGCTACCTGAGCTTCTTGTATCGGTGAATGCCAACCTCGT
>DAOPJS010000105.1:0-5102 GCA_035399785.1 Alphaproteobacteria bacterium | reverse complement strand
GAAAGCTCATGCTTCATGGTTGCCTGAAACAGCGTGGAAAATAAAGAGATAATTCAGATATCAGGCGCGGCGGAAGCCTTCCTGATTAACGCCGATGATCGGCATATTCCACATTTTCTCGATATTATAGAATTCGCGTACTTCCGGCCTGAACAGGTGTACAACGATATCTCCCATATCCAGAACAACCCAGTCCCCCTGAGAGGCACCTTCGATACGCACGTTTTTAACCCCGCGTGCATTAAGGCGGTCTTTAAGTTTTTCTGCCATACGGATTGTTTGTGTGGATGAAGTTCCCGAAGCTACCACAATGAAATCTGCGAGGGCGGATTCACTAAGGCCTGATTGATCGGCCAGATTGATAACTTCGATGTCCAAAGCCTTATCATCGTCAAGCGATTGCACTACAAGGTCTTTGAGGGCGGACACATCAAGATGTCCTTTCATGTTGCTTGTCAGAATGTTTGGTTCTCCTTCTCTTGTTAACGTTAAACCGTTGAATAATGCATCCATAGCAAAAAGCCGACCGTGAGAAAACTCAGGCCAGCCACATATTTGCCGGTAGTGTATCGGATATAAGCTTGGAAAGTAATGCTGCCCACGCCCTTAAAGCTCACGCAACCCCGCTTTCCTGTCTGTCTTTCCAATCAAGGAAGTCATCATTCATACTCTCATTTTACTACGGATTCGGTTAATCAACAATAAATAGTGATAAGTGGTTCAAATCATTACATTAATAAAACAACATAAGTAATTGTATTTATTTGTTTTTTCTTATTTCTGTCGAGGAAATATCCAGCATTTTATTGCCCTCCAGCCAGTATATGGCGGCGTCATTTAAATCCGTTTTAACGCCATAGGTTTTATGGCGGTGAGATATGTTATTGAGCAGTCTTATCGGGCACCCCTTCACCAGATGAGTGGCGGGCGGACGAGCGATAAAGGTAATTGGCATCATTTCCAATATACGTTGCCATCTGTCCCATTTATGAAAGATATGGGCGTTATCCATCCCGCAAATCCAGATAAATTCGGTTTTCGGGAAATATTTTTTTAACGCCGTAATGGTTTGGTAGGTGTAACGAGTGCCGAGTTCCGCTTCCAGATGGGTGGCCATTTGACGCGGATAGGGCGCTGTCATGGCCTGAACATTTGCAAAGCGTTCTTCATAGGGGGCCATACCGTCACGTTTTTTCAGCGGGTTTTGCGGCGTGACAATCCACCAGACAAAATCCAGTCCGAATTTGGCCTGCGCCAGTCTGGCAATATGCATGTGTCCCGCATGAGGCGGATTGAATGAGCCGCCGAGCAAACCAATACGCATATTATCCCATCTGCGGCCGTCTTTGAGAGTCGGGGGGCTGAATTGATGATGATCCGATGTCATAAGCCGCCTATGGTCTTAATTGACCATCACCCTTTACAAGATATTTAAATGTCGTCAGCTGGCGCACGCCGACGGGGCCGCGGGCATGAAGTTTTCCCGTGCCGATCCCGATTTCCGCTCCGAAACCGAATTCGCCGCCATCGGCAAATTGCGTGGAGGTATTATGCATGACAATCGCGCTGTCGACACGTTTTTGAAATTCTTGCACGGCGTTTGTCTCTTCAGCCAGTATGGCGTCTGTATGATGGGAGCCGTAAGCATTGATATGATCAATGGCTTCATCAACACCGGCGACGTATTTAAGACTGATCTTTTTATCGAGATATTCTGTCGACCAATCTTCTTCTGTGGCAGGGGTGATGCGTGCATCAAGTTTTTGCGCCTGCGCGTCACCAACCACAGCACAATCCTGATCAAGAAGGGTTGTGACAATTTGTTTTGCGATATCCGTATCCAGATTTTGATCAAACAAAAGGGATTCAGCAGCGCCGCAAATGCCCGTGCGACGAAGCTTGGCGTTTTTGATAACCTCAACAGCCAGATCAGGCTTTACACTGTCATGAACAAAGATATGGCAGTTCCCGTCCAGATGGGCAAAGACAGGCATTTTGGCCTCATCCATCACACGGCCCGTCAGCCCTTTGCCTCCACGCGGGATCATAACGTCAATATAATCACCGGCCTTTAACATCGCCCCGACAATGGCGCGATCGGTAGAGGGCACCATGGAAACCGATGCCTCAGGCAGATTATTATTTTTCAAGACCTGCTGAACGATTTGATGCAAAGCACGGGAAGAATGAAAGCTTTCCGACCCACCGCGCAAAATAACGGCATTATGCGATTTCAAACAAAGCGCCGCCGCATCGATGGTGACATTGGGGCGCGATTCATAAATCATCCCGAGAACGCCGATGGGCACAGATATTTTTTCGATTTTCAAACCGTTGGGACGGTCAAATGTTTCCAGCACTATGCCGACAGGGTCATCCAGTCCGGCAATATCCAAAACACTTTGCGCGATGGATTTAATACGATCAGGCGTTAATGTCAGACGATCAATCAGGGCAGGGGTCAGGTTTTTATCCTGAGCCGCCGCAACATCCTTTTTATTGGCGGCCATGATGTCATCTGCGCCTGCGGATAATGCCTGCGCCAAATCTTTCAAGGTTTGATTAATTTGATCGGTTGAAGCCTGAGCAATCATATTGGCAGCATTTTTTGCGGCAACACCAAGGGAGCGAACAATCGCTTCGGGATTATCCGTTTCATTGATTATATGAGGTGAATTTTGTTTCATGCTCGCCCCGTTATTAGTTGGTCACCAGTTTAAGGGCTGAAACGCGGTTTGTTAATTCAAATATTTGGAAAGTGACTTGATTGACTCTTCATTCAAGGCTGCATTGGTCTTTTCGTCCAAAGTCTGAGCAATCATTTCCGTCGTAGCCGCCACAGCCAGATCCGCCGCGTGGTTTTGAATTTCAGCGATGGCGTTTTCTTCCAGACGGCGCAGACGCTCGGTCAATTGTGCTTCACGGCGGGTCATCAGCTCAGACAGGTCGGTTTCTGCGGTTTCGCGCAACAATTTGGCCTGTTCCATTGCACGAGCCACCATTTCATCGGCTTCTTTTTCAGCATCACGCTGTTTACGCTGGTATTGTGCCAGAAGTTCTTGGGCTTCGACGCGCAGACGCTCCGCATTTTCGATTTCGCTTTTAACCTGCTCGATACGGGAATCCAGACCGGCCAGAACCGATTTACGGCCCATTTTGAAAGCAATCAGGACGAAAACCAAAAAGGAAATTGTGACCCATAAATGGGTGTCATGTGCGAGAAGTTCCATCATGCTGCTTTTGCCTTACCATTCATACTTTCAACAATCGCTTTTACCTTATTGGCATCAGTGCTGGTGCCGATAATTTTTTCAACAGCCTGTGCCGCTGCCTGTGCCGCGATGGTATTCATTTCATCCATCATGGCTGCCTTGGAGGCGTTGATACGGGATTCAGCCGCCTTGATTTCCTTATCGGAACGGGCACGGAATTCGTCAAAAGCGCTTGCAGATTTTGCCTTCATATCATTTTCAACTTCCTGAACCGCCTTTGCCGCCTTGTCCTGCGACTTGGTCAGTTTTTCCTGATAGGCGTCGTGAACGGCATCAGCTTCCGCTGTCAGCTTTTCCGCTGTCTCAAGATCTGATTGAATATGATTTTTCCGGTTTTCAATTACACCGGAAATTTCAGGCAATGTTTTCTTTGAAAAGATGAAATACAAAACCGCAAACGAGATTGCCAACCAGAAGACCTGAGAAGCAAACCATGTCGGATCAAATTGTGGCAGGCCGCCTTTGGAGGCGTGCTCTGCCGCTTCGATACCATCTTCCAGTTTTTCGAAATGCTCGCCATGCGCCATTTCTTCCGCAGCCATAACAGCAGAAGAAATTGTCGTTAAATAAGCGGCCGATAAAATGGCAGATAGCTTTTTCATCTTAACTTTTTGACCTTCTTATAATTAGCCCACGAAAACGAGGTATAGAGAGATCAACAGGGCAAAAATAGCCAAGGCTTCTGTCAGAGCGAAAGCCAAGAAGTATTTTTTGTCCAAAAGTTCAGCGGCGTTCGGGTTACGACCAACGGCTTCGTTGTAAGAGGCAAAAATCAAACCCAAACCGATACCAACACCGATCAAAGGGAGGAGGGCAATTGCACCAGCCAAAAGTTTTACTGCTTCTAATTCCATAGTTTTTTCCTTTTCTTTCTATAAAAATTAACGTTGAAATACCAAAATTAATGCCCAATCTCAACGGTATCTTTCAAATAAATACAGCTGAGAATTGTAAACACGTAAGCCTGCAAGAACGCGATCAAGAATTCGAACCCGATCAAGACAGAATTAAACAACATCGGCATAATACCTGCGGCAATACCGACAGCGCCCATTGCCACCATACCTGCACTAAAACCGGCGAAAACCTTCAACATGATGTGGCCGGCAATCATATTCGCAAACAAACGAACAGAAAGCGTTACAGGACGAATCATAAATGACATGATTTCAATCGGCACGATCAGCGGCATCAACCACCACGGCACACCGGGAGGCAAAAACAGGCTGAAGAAGTGGAAGCCGTGCTTAAAGACACCGATCATCACAACCAGCAGAAAAATCATGAAAGCCAAAGCGGCCGTCACAATAATGTGGCTGGTGTAAGTAAAAGAATAGGGAACCAAGCCCAACATGTTCCCCAACAACACAACAACAAACAATGTAAATATCAGCGGGAAGTATTGCCTGCCCTTGGAGCCGATATTCTCACGAATCATGCCCGCCACGAATTCGTAGATCATTTCGGCGAAAGCCTGCATCCTGTTCGGCACCAGAGCGCGGCGGCGCATGGCAACAGAGAGCATAACGGTTGATAAAACAACGGCAATGGTCATCCACAAAGACGAGTTTGTATAAGAAAGATCAAGATTCCCGACAGGAATATGGATGAGAGGCTGAATTTCAAACTGATGAATTGGATTGGCCACGATTTACCCCTTATAAATTAATCGTCGTCTTCGTCGTAATTTGACGCTTGTTTAGCGTCTTTTTGCGTGGTTTTCAACCCCCTAAAACCCACTGAAGTGCCAACATTCATAGTTATTTTATAAATATTGTAAAAACCCGTGATAACACCCAGTAAAATGAAGATCAAAAACCATATCGGGGA
>DAOPJS010000104.1:0-5108 GCA_035399785.1 Alphaproteobacteria bacterium | reverse complement strand
GCGCCTAAAACCATGGCAAGCCCGGTTGCTGCCTTAATCATTCCCTGTGACGCAAAGGCGGAAACAATTAAAACCGCCGCCGTCGAACTTTGCAGCAAGGTTGTAATCGCCATCCCGGAGAAGAAAGCTGAAACGCGGTTACTGGTGCTGGCCGCCAGCGTGCGGCGCAGCTCCGCCCCAAAGCCGTAAGTCACCCCAAGACGAAGCAACTTCACCCCCCAAAGAAGAAGGCAAACGCCGGCAATAATATTCAATAAAATAAGCGTTGGTGTAATGATCTATCTCCTAAAATCCCGCGCCGGGCTGGGCAAGATATTCTTCTTCTTCGGGCGTATTGTCACGCCCTAAAATCTTGTTGCGATGGGGAAAGCGATCAAATTTCTCAATGACCTTTAAATGTCTTAATGCGTAATCATACCCCAAAGGATCATCATCTTTCATTTTTTCAAACAACTCGACGCAGCGGCGTTGATCATTAATATTTTCGCTATGTTCAAACGGCAAATAGACAAAACGTCTTTTCTGCGCAGATAGAACCTGATCCAGCCCTTTTGACAGGGCATATTTTGCAATGACCAACGCTTTTTTATCGGTTGCAAAGGCCTTTGGGGTTCCGCGGAACATATTGCGCGGCATCTGATCCAGTAAAATACAAAGCGCCAAAGCGCCATCGGCACTGTTTTGCCAATTATCAAACTCACCCCGCGCACCCATTTCATAAGGCTCGGCGAAGCGATCACGGATCAGATTGTCAAAATCCTCATTTACCTGAAACCACTGTGCAGGCTGCGTTTCAACAAACCAGAAGTCTAGAATATCTTTTTGGAAATCCTTCATGACAGTGATTCTATCAAAGTTTTCCCAACTTCGAAAGAGTCCTGTAAAATCAGCCTTTTAGGGTGATTTACCTTAATGTTTGACGTCGGCCCAGATCTTCTTCTTGACGCTGTACATGATCCCCGCAAAAGCCAGCAGGAACAGGATAACCTTAATCCCTGTGCGTTTACGGATTTCCATTTCGGGCTCTGCCGCCCAAGTCAGGAATTGCGCCACATCGCGGGCATATTGATCAACAGTTGTCGGACTACCGTCTTCGTAGCTGACAATGTCATCTGATAAAGGCGCAGCCATAGCAATTTTATTCCCGGCCATAACTTTATTCCAGTGTTGCCCAGCAGCCAAATCCACCCCTTCAGGAGGTTCTTCATAGCCGGTCAAAATGCCATAAACATAATCGGCGCCGCCTTCACGTGCCTTGGTAATCAAAGACAGATCAGGAGGTAACGCCCCGCCATTAGCATAGCGGGCAGCTTTATCATTATCATAAGGACTTTTGAATCTGTCGCTCGGCTTTCTGGCGCGTTCAAACATCTCGCCCTCATCATTCGGGCCATCCATAATCGTATATTGTGATGCAATGGCCTTCACTTCATCATCGGTATATCCCAGCGCTTCAAGATTGCGATAAGACAAATACTTCATGGAGTGACAGGCAGAACATACTTGTGAGTACACCTGAAAACCCCGCTGTAATGCGCCGCGATCATAGGTACCGAAAATGCCTTCGAAGCTCCATTGCTGGTTTTCGAGCTTATGCCCACTTTCAGCCGCATGCACTAGCGGAGAAAAGGTCAAAAAAGAAGCAACAGTAAGAGTGAGAATTTTTTTCATTGTTATTAAGCCTTCTTACTTTTTTTCAATACCGCATCATTGATACTGGCAGGTAATTCCAGAACAGGTTCTTTCTTATTGAGGAAAGGAATAATCACCAAGAAGAAAGCAAAGTAATAAACAGTACAAACCTGCGCCAAAGGAACCCAGATTCCTTCAGGTGGCTTACCACCACAAATTCCTAATACAAATGCTACAACTACAAAAACCATCAGGGCAATTTTATACCATGGACGGAACACGGCGCTGCGCACAGGATGCTTGTCGATAAACGGCAGAGCAAACAACATGGCGATAGACCCGAACATAGCAATCACCCCACCGAGTTTCGCCGGTATCAGGATAATGCCTGTAAAAGGAATGGTAATATCAAATGTAATCGCCCGCAAAATGGCATAGAACGGCAGGAAGTACCACTCAGGAACGATATGCGGCGGCGTGACCAACGGGTCAGCCGGTATATAGTTGTCAGGATGCCCCAAATAGTTCGGCAGGAAAAACACAAAGGCCGAATAGACAATCAAAAAAACCAAAACCCCGAATGTATCCTTCATCGTGTAATAAGGATGGAACGGCAATGTATCTTGTTTACCTTTTGGCTCCACCCCCAACGGATTGTTTGAGCCGGTAACATGCAAAGCCCAGACATGCAGGAATACAACGGCGAAAATAACAAACGGCAACAAGTAGTGCAGCGCAAAGAAACGGTTCAATGTCGGATTATCGACCGAGAAACCACCCCATAGTAATGTCACGATACTGTCCCCCACCAACGGAATGGCGGAAAACAGGTTGGTGATAACCGTTGCACCCCAGAATGACATTTGCCCCCAAGGCAAAACATAACCCATGAAAGCTGTCGCCATCATCAAAAGGAAAATGACAACTCCTAAAATCCATAACAATTCACGCGGTTGCTTGTATGATCCGTAATACATGCCGCGGAAAATATGGATATAAACAGCAATAAAGAAGAAAGACGCACCGTTGGCATGTAAATAACGAAGCAACCAACCATGATTAACATCCCGCATGATACGCTCGACACTGCTGAAGGCGATATCAGCATTCGCAGCGTAGTTCATGGCCAAAACAATACCGGTCACAATCATTGTCACCAGCATGACCATGGCAATAGCACCGAAATTCCAGAAGTAATTGAAATTTTTCGGTGTCGGGAAAACCCCGTATTCTTTCTGCATCATAGAGAAAACAGGCAGACGGGAATCCACCCACTCAATCACAGGATTATCAAATTTTTCGCGTGTACCGGAAGCCATCTTCTATACTACCCCTACCCAATCTTTACAGTTGTATCATTTATGAATGTATATTCAGGAACATTCAGGTTTTTCGGCGCCGGACCCTTGCGGATACGTCCGGATGAATCATAGTGCGATCCGTGACATGGGCAGAACCAGCCGTCAAAATCACCCTTCACATCGGTTTCTTTTTGCCCCAAAGGCACGCAGCCAAGGTGTGTACAGATACCCACCATAATCAACCACTGTTCATGCCCTTCTTTAACGCGGGATTCGTCTGTCGCTGGGTCACGTAAAGTTGAAACATCAACGTCGCGGGCTTCTTCAATTTCCTTTGGTGTACGGTGACGGATAAAAACAGGCTTGCCGCGCCATACGACCGTAATGGCTTGTCCCTCTTCAATCGGCGACAGATCAACTT
Source organism: Alphaproteobacteria bacterium (assembly GCA_035399785.1). Lineage (GTDB taxonomy): Bacteria > Pseudomonadota > Alphaproteobacteria > Micavibrionales > Micavibrionaceae. The sequence goes on along the minus strand of DAOPJS010000104.1, from coordinate 1,754 downwards.
CTGTCGAAGACAACGCCAAAGTATCGGCCGCAGGGTTCATTTGATCGATCAATGGCCATGCCACTGTTCCCGCCCCCACAGCGCCAAAGGCCGCCGCCGTTAAATAAAGGAAATCGCGGCGTGTTTCGCCATCTTTGTTTTTTTCGGAAGAACTCATCGTTGCCTCTATGCCCGTAATCTTTAAGCTATCTATTTAATATTCCAAACAGAATTATCTGGATAGGGGAATATCATCATATTATTAGAGAAGACAAGCGAAGAATTCTAGATTTTTAGGCAAAATATCTCTAATTTGCCCACCATAATGTTGCACATCGCCCTTTATCAGCCAGATATCCCGCAGAATGTGGGCGCCGCCATGCGGCTATGCGCCTGTCTTGGCATCCCCCTCGACATAATAGAGCCCTGTGGATTTCCCTGGGACATGCGCAAAATCCGTCAATCGGGCATGGATTACATCGATCAAACCGATCTGATCCGCCATGAGTCGTGGAACAGCTTCAAGGAAACCTACAAAGACCGACGTCTTGTTCTTATGACCACTAAATCATCGGAGCCTTATACAGCATTTAACTTCAGCGCGAATGACATACTGCTGGCAGGGCGCGAAAGCGCGGGTGTTCCCGAAGAAATACATCAGGAAATAAAAAGCCGCATCACAATCCCGATGGCAGGACAGGCGCGCTCGCTCAATATCATCAACGCCACGGCGATAATAACCGGTGAAGCATTGCGTCAAATCAATACGTTATAAAGAGAAGTTAAAATTATGAATGAAACAAATCCACAGCAAAATATAGACTGGGAAGTCCGAAAAGCCGAGGCCTCGGAATGGTTCAAAACATTACGCGATGATATTTGTGCGCGCTTTGAAACATTGGAGGAAACGCTTGAAAACGGCCCCAAGAAAGACCTGCCCGTCGGCCGCTTTGAACGCAAGCCGTGGATGCGTGACGAGACGGATCAGCCGAATGACAGTGGTTCCATACTTAATGGCGGCGGCGAAGTATCAATCATGCGCGGACGTGTCTTTGAAAAGGTCGGGGTCAATATTTCCACTGTTTATGGGACGTTTTCGGAAGCCTTTCGGGCTCAAATCCCCGGCGCGGCGGAAAGTGACGGCCATTTCTGGGCCAGCGGCATCTCGCTGGTCGCCCATATGCAATCCCCCCTCGTCCCGGCAGTACACATGAATACCCGAATGATAGTGACATCCAAAGGGTGGTTTGGCGGCGGCGGCGACCTGACCCCGATGTACCCCAATGATGAGGATACTCAAGACTTCCACGCGGCTTTCAAAGCCTGCTGCGACAAACATGATCCGAAATACTACCCGGAATTCAAGGAATGGTGTGACCGTTACTTCTTCCTGCCCCATCGCGGTGAACCCCGTGGTGTCGGCGGGATTTTCTATGATTATCTGGATTCAGGGGATTGGCAGGACGATTTTGACTACACCAAGGATGTCGGCAAGACCTTTGCCGATATTTATCCGAAGATCGTCAGTCGCCATATGAACAAGGATTGGACCCCGGAACAGCGCGAACATCAGTTAATCAGACGCGGCCGCTATGTGGAATATAACCTTTTATATGACCGTGGGACGCAATTCGGCCTGAAAACCGGTGGCAATACCGAGGCTATCTTGATGTCCCTCCCCCCTGAGGTCAAATGGCCTTAATTATTAACATAATTATTATTGACATTGCCGATCACTACCATTAAAACCTAATCAGTTAAAATAATCCTTACAG
>DAOPJS010000103.1:0-5128 GCA_035399785.1 Alphaproteobacteria bacterium | reverse complement strand
GCATGCGGGCGCGGCGATCCGTGGCTTCGGGCAGGCTGATGATAAAGATGGGAAGGTTTGTCATGCTTGGTTTTAAGCCGCTTTTTGTTTTTCTTCTTTTTGTTCTTTGCCGTCGAAATAGGGGTAGCGGTAGGACAGTGATATTTTGCCCCCGTCCATCGTATCAAAATCTGTTTTAACCCCGCGGTCAAGGCGCATATCATCCCAACCGGAAATGTGAAGGATGCCGATTTCTTCATGCGGCAGAGAGGGTTCGACGAACATTTTTTTATCTGCATCCCAAAGCGGTTTAAATTCACACAGCCAGTGGGTATAGGCGGGCAGGACTTCGCGTTCGTAGCCTTCGATGTAACATAATATGCCGAGGCTGAGCTGTTCGGCGGTGAAAATTTTTCCGTGCTTTAACGCCTGCAACAAAAGTTCCTGCCAGCGTTTCCAATGCGGCGCGTCTTTGCGCAGGGCAAAAGCGCCCGCGAGCAAAACATGATGGGCATAAATCTCTTTCGCCTTTTTAAAGCCGAAGGCTTTTTTAATATTGCTGACGTAAAAGCCGCGCAGTTTAAACGGCAGGCGCCAAAGCCATTTAATGCGTATCTGGCGCGGATAGGCGCGGTCAGCCTGTGCGGTTAAGGCAATCTTGCCTTTGGCGGCGCCTTTTAAAAACATTTCCACCGCGTCCCATTTTTGAATCCATGTATCGGCGTCCATCCAGAAATAGGTGTCATAGTCGGGAAAGTAATCAGGAATAAACGGGCGGCAGATGCAGGATTTCAGATAGTCGCGTCCGCGGATTTTATAAGCCGGAAGCGGGCAGGGCCACTGCGCATCCTTCACGATACAGCCTTCGGCCTTCAGACGATCCACCTGTTCGGGTTTTAGCCCTGCATTGAGGATACAGATGTCCATTTCCTTTGATTGCGGGAAACGGCGCACCGAATGCACCCATTCCAGCAACAGCGGAAAGTAGTTGTGATCGGCCGAGGACACAAAAGCGATTTTACCGTTATCGGTCTTATTACTAGTCATGGCAGGAACCATACTATAAACTGCAAGGTATGAGAATTTTTATATTTTCCCTGCTGCTCTTTATTGCCCTTCCTGCCGCTGCGCAGGATTTTTCTGCGCCGATCCAGACCAAGGCTTCTCCCGTTTTGGTGGAGCTTTTTTCATCGGAAAACTGCCCTGCCTGTCCGCCCGCCGATAAATATATGCAGACATTGATGCAGTCCAAAGGTGTGATCGCCCTGTCCTGCCATGTTGATTATTTCGGGCGTACCAGTGCCAATCTTGGCAAAAAATTCTGTACCGAGCGTCAGGGGCGTTATATCGACCAGATCGGCCGTAAATCATATTTCACCCCGCAAATGATGATTAACGGTCATATGAGCGAAATTGGCTATGAGTTCGAGCAGGTCAGCGCCGCCATTGTTAAGGGGCGGTCCGAGCGGGTCAGTGAAATATTCATTCGCCCGAAAAGTGACGGCGTTTATGATTTTTCAATTCCCGAGCGCCAATATGACGGACAGGCCGATATCTGGATGGCGGTCTATGAAAAGCCGAAAACTGTTTTGGATCATGGGGGCCGTATGACATTTTATAATGTTGTCAGCCGTTTTATTCCGCTGGGGAATTGGGGCGGCGGACAGATCGGCCGCGCCATTTATCCGATTACAGATGACAAAAGCGCGGGCTTTGCGATTGTTGCGCAGGATAGAAAGAGCGGCGAAGTTGTCGCTGCCGGAGATTATAAATTCTAATGCGCCTGCGCCCAGCTGTGGCCGTGGCCCGCCTCGGCAATCAGCGGAACATCGAGTTTCACAACATTTTCCATGACGGATTTGACGAGGGCAGAGGTTTTTTCTAACTCGTCCTCCGGCACTTCGAAGATCAATTCGTCGTGAACCTGCAAAAGCATTTTTGCTTTTAGGTTGGCATCTGCCAAAGCGCCGGGCATTTTAATCATGGCCATTTTCATGATGTCGGCGGCTGTTCCCTGAAGCGGGGCGTTAATCGCGGCGCGCTCCGCCCCCATTTTAACATTCTGCATTTTGGCGTTGATGTTGGGGGTGTAGCATTTACGGCCAAAGAGGGTTTGAACATATTCATGTTTGCGGGCGAATTTTTTCTGTTCGTCCATGAAGGTTTCAATTTCGTGGAAGGTATCCAGATATTTACGAATAAACTGGTTGGCATCAGCGGGGTCGCAGTCCAGTTGTTTCGCTAAGCCCCAACCTGAAATGCCGTAGATAATACCAAAGTTTACAGCCTTGGCCTGACGGCGCAGATCACCGGAAACTTCCGCCAGCGGAACGCCAAAAACTTGCGAGGCGGTAAGAGCGTGAATGTCCACATCATCTTTAAAAGCCTGTTTCAATGCTTTGACCCCTGCCATTTCGGCCGCCAGACGCAGTTCCACTTGAGAGTAATCGACGGACAGAAGAACGTGACCTTTTTCGGCGATAAAAGCGCGGCGGATTTTACGGCCGTCTTCTGTGCGGATAGGAATGTTCTGGAGGTTTGGATCAGAGGAGGCAAGACGGCCTGTGGAGGTGCCTGCCATTGAAAAGGACGTATGCACACGCCCAGTCTGCGGATTAATTTGTTCCTGCAGGGCATCGGTGTAAGTGGATTTTAATTTGGACAGGCCGCGCCATTCCAAAATATCGGTGACAATTTGATGTCCCTGAGCAGAGAGTTTTTCGAGTGTGCTGACATCGGTGGCCCACTGGCCTGTTTTGGTTTTTTTACCGCCATCCAGCCCCATTTGGTCGAAAAGGATTTCACCAATTTGTTTGGGAGAGCCGACATTGAATTCCGTACCTGCCTCTTTTTGAATTTTCTTTTCGAGGTCGATAATACGTTTGCCGAAATCTTCGCTCATTTCTTTTAAAACAAGCGGATCGACTTTAATGCCGTGAAGTTCCATCTGGCCAATCACAGGGACGAGCGGGCGTTCAATATCTTCGTAGACAACGGCCATTTTTTCGCGTGCGATGCGTGGTTTGAAAATATGATGCAGGCGGTGGGTGATATCAGCATCTTCAGCGGCGTAATCCAGGGCCTTATTCACGTCGACCTTATCAAAGGTCACCATGTTTTTGCCTTTGCCTGCGACGTCTTCATATTTAATCGGTTTATGATCGAGGAAAAGTTCAGACAGGCCATCCATTGAATTGGAATGGCTGGTGCCGTCCAGCGTATAGGAAATCAACATCGTGTCATCACAAGGCGCCATGTGGATGCCGTGTTTTTTTAGCATCTGCCAATCATATTTAATGTTCTGGCCAATTTTTAAAATGGATGTGTCTTCCAAGACGGGTTTTAAGGCGGCAATGGCTTCATCGAATGGAATCTGGACGAGGTCACCTTTGCTTTCGCCGAGTAAATCAACTTCTTCAGGAACGTGGCCAAGCGGAATATAAGCGGCCTTGCCAATCGTTGAGCAAATTGAAATTCCCACCAGTTTGGCTATAGCAGGGGTGAGGTGTGTTGTTTCGGTATCGATAGCCAGATGGCCTGTTTTATAAGCATCATCAATCCATGTCTTTAATGTTTTGATATCGGTGATCAGTGTATATTGATTGTCCTTAATCGCCGGTTGGTCATCGACTGTTTCACTTGGTGTTTCAACAGGCGCATCTTCTGCATCATCATTGCTGACACTTTCCCCCATACGGGCGAGAAGAGATTTAAAACCCTGTCTTTGGAGAAAAGATTTTAAATGTGGCAGATCGGGATCATGCTTGCAGAAGGTTTCCAGCGGGACAGGGACAGGGGCGTTGGTAGCCAGCGAAACCAGCTTGTAAGAGATGCGGGCCATTTCCGCATTCTCGATGATGGTTTCACGGCGTTTATTTTGTTTGATCTCTTCAGCGCGGTTTAAAAGTTCTTCCAGCGACCCATATTCATTAATGAGCTGCGCGGCGGTTTTAATACCAATCCCGGGAACACCAGGGACGTTATCGGAGCTATCGCCTGCGAGTGATTGGACGTCGATGACTTTGTCGGGGGTGACGCCGAATTTTTCCATGACGCCTGCTTCATCGATAATGACTTCCTTCATGGGGTCGAAGATTTTGATGTTGTCATCAACTAACTGCATTAAATCTTTATCAGAGGAAATAATTTTTACCTGCATTCCCTTGGCGGCGGCATCTTTGGCGTAGGTGGCAATCAGGTCGTCGGCTTCGTATCCTTCCAGCTCAACGGCGGGCAGGCCGAGCGCTTCAGTGGCTTCACGGACAAGAGGAAATTGCGGGATGAGATCCTCAGGGGTTTCATCGCGGTTGGCCTTATAATCGGCGTAAATATCATTGCGAAAGTTTGCCCGCGCGGCATCGAAGATGACGGCAATCGCGGCGTGGGAATGCTCCTTCATCAATTTGAGCAACATATTGGTAAAGCCATAGACGGCTCCGACTGGCACGCCATCGGGATTGGTCAGAGAGGTGCCGCCACGATAAGCCATGGCGTAATAGGCACGGAAAATATAGCCCGAGCCGTCAATCAGATAGAGTTCGTCTTTGTCGTTGCTTGTCATGTTTTTGTTTTAACCATCCGACAGGAAAGACACAAAGTTTTAATAAGACTTGTTGACAGGCTTGGAAGGCTGTTTATACATAATGTATAGAGGGGTGCTGCTTTGTCCTGTAGTATTAATGATTGTGACGTCGTTTTTATGAAGCTTGAAGCCATGTTTGCTGACGCTTTCGGCAAGGCTTCCGAGTTATGCTGGCATCGCAGTATGAAAGCCCTTCAAATTGCAGAGGAAAAAGGTAGTATTTCTGCTGATTCAGCCGCCATCTTGCGGAAGGAATATGCTGAAAAACCCCGCCTTGCCATCCCAAATTAAACCTTGACAGTTGAATAGTAATTATTATACATAACGCAAAATTTAATAAACATAATTAAAAATTAAGGTGTGTTATGAAAGATAGTTTCAGCGGGGCGGGATTTCCGCAACAACAAGAACGGAAACAGGAAGTGCAACAACAGCAACAACCGCAAATGCAATATCAAAATAATCAACAACAGCAACCTGCTTTTAATTATTATAATTATACTCCAAAAACACAAGAAGAGTATGAGACATTTAAACGCAGCCCATCGATGTTGCAAGGTATAAGAC
>DAOPJS010000102.1:0-5168 GCA_035399785.1 Alphaproteobacteria bacterium | reverse complement strand
TCCTGTTATTGCGGTGACGGCCTTTGCCATGAAGGGTGATGGGAAAAAATTCGTGAAGGCGGCTGCGAAGATTATATTTCAAAGCCTATTTCAGTCGTCCAGTTTCTGGAAGTAATAAATAAATACATAGGATAAGCAAAAGGTAAACTTTATGTCTGCTCGCGTACTTGTTGTCGATGATATTCTGCCGAACGTCAAATTGCTCGAAGCAAAATTGGCCAGTGAATATTATGATGTTCTGACGGCGACCAGTGGCCCCGAGGCGTTGGAAAAGGTCAAATCCGACAGCCCTGATATCATCTTGCTGGATGTTATGATGCCGGGAATGGACGGGTTTGAAGTTTGCCGTGAGATTAAATCCAATCCTATGCATGCCCATATCCCCGTTGTCATGGTAACGGCGCTGACAGATGCGTCGGATCGTGTGCGCGGACTGGAAGCGGGCGCGGATGATTTCCTCAGTAAACCGCTTAATGATACGGCTTTGATGGCACGTGTAAGATCACTGGTGCGATTGAAGATGACGGTTGATGAATGGCGGGTTCGCGAGAATACGGCCTCGCAACTGGGCGTTGTTGATGAAGGCGGGACAGTGATGAACGAGCCTGTTGAAAATGCCCGCATTCTTGTTGTTGAAGATCAGGATTATGACAGCGAGAAATTTGTTAATACGCTGCAAAAAGACAATGACATCGTTGAAGTTGTAAAAACAGGCGCCGATGCGATGGGGCAGATCATGGGCAATGATTATGATTTGCTGGTGATTAGTTTGAATTTACAGGATGAAGACGGGCTTCGTCTTTGTTCGCATTTGCGTTCCAGTGAACGGGCACGATCCATTCCCATCTTGATGGTGGCAGCTGAAGAAGATATGTCGCGTATTGCACATGGTCTTGAAATCGGCGCACATGATTATATTTTACGTCCTGTTGACGGGAATGAATTATTGGCGCGCGTCAGAACACAGATACGCCGCAAACGTTTTCAGGAGCGCCTGCGGATGAGTTATGAGATCAGCCTGTCCATGGCGCTGACCGATTCTTTAACAGGGCTTTATAATCGCCGTTATTTTGATGTTCACTTGCAAAAGCTTTTGCAGAAGAATGAAAACAGCCGCAAGTCACTTGGTCTTCTGATCATGGATATTGACCATTTCAAAAACGTCAATGACACCTACGGACATGCTGTCGGGGATGAAATTTTGAAAGAATTTGCCACCCGTCTGCAGGATAAGCTGCGTGGATTTGATATGGTCGCGCGTTTGGGCGGGGAGGAATTTGTTGCGCTGCTTCCTGATGTCAGTGAAAGTATGGCACATATTGTTGCCGAGCGTCTGCGCTCTGCCATTGCGGATGAGCCGTTTACCTGTAATACCCCTGAGGGCGTGCTGAGCATTACGACATCCATCGGCGGCACGATCGTCGAAAAAGGGATGAAGGTTCAGGCCGATCAGGTTATGAAAGAGGCGGATGATGCCCTTTATGAGGCAAAGGAACACGGACGTAATGCCTGTTATTTCCACGGTATCGGAAAACTTAATCCGGATGACCATAAGCCCGAACCCAGAATCTTTTTGGAATAGAAATCTTCCTATCATACAGACATTAAAAAAGGCGCCCTGTGAGGCGCCTTGTTTTCGTGAAAATCACAAAAATTACTTTTTGTGAGGAGGCATTTTCTTTTCTTCGAAAAGAACGTGCTTACCGCGTTTGCCGGTTTCTTCATTAACCGCCCACGGATCGTATTTCATCATCTTCAGCTTTTCAGTCTGAGTTTTCGGGTTTTTCTTTTTATAGTAACGGTAACCGGTTCCTGCGGAACTCTCCATACGTACCTTTACTGCGTTTGCATTCTTAGCCATCTTATTAACCTTTGTTCGAATTACAGGCCGAAAAATAGCTATTTTTATCGCTAAGTCAAGTAAACAATAACGGAAAAACCCTATTTCCTTGGTTTTCCTTTGTTTTTATTGGATTTCGGCCTTTTTCTGAATTCCGTTTTCCCTGGTTTTTTACGGCCTTTTTTCTCTTTTCTGCCACTGTTTTCAAAGCTTTTGACCTTTTTGAATTGGACGCCGGGTATGTCGGCGCTTTTGTCATTTGCCAATTCAAAGACAGAGGAGCCTGTCAGGCCATCCGCTTCCTTGAGGCGAATCTGCACGGGCGCGCCCAAGCGGTAGATGCGTTTATGGCGGCGGCCGATCAGGGCGTGTTGTTTTTCATCATGGACGTAAAAATCATCGGGGAGGGAGCGCATGGGGATCAGGCCGTCTGCCCCGTTTTCATCCAAGGTAACAAACAGGCCAAAACGGGTAACGCCATTAATGATTCCTGAAAATTCCGCGCCGATACGCTCGCTCATCCAGGCGGCGGTAAAGCGGTCAACGGCGGAACGCTCTGCTTCGGCCGAGGTGCGTTCGGTTTGGGAAATATGTTCGGCTTTTTCGTTCAGACTTACTTTTTCTTCATCGCTTAAACCGCCTTCCCCCAGACCATAGGAACGGATCAGGGAACGGTGCACCAGCAAATCCGCATAACGGCGGATGGGGGAAGTGAAGTGCGCATAACGGCGCAGCGCCAGACCGAAATGGCCGATATTTTCAGGATGATAAACCGCTTGTGATTGGGTGCGTAAAATAACCTGAGAGATAAGCTGCGAGTATTCCAGTTTCGATGCTTTTTCCAAAAGCTGGTTAATCTGCGCGGGTTTGCTGACTTGCCCTTTCGGCAGAGACAGGCCGAAAGCTTCGACAAATTCGCGGGCACTGTCCAGCTTATCGGCGGACGGACGGTCATGGATACGGTAGACACACGGGGCGTGTTTGGCTTCCAGTGCCTGCGCCGCCGCGACGTTGGCCAGAATCATGAATTCTTCGATCAACTTATGGGCATCCAGCCGCGCGCGTTTTTTAACGCCGGTCATTTTGCCTTGATCATCAATCAGGATTTGACGTTCCGGCAGATCCAGATCAAGGGCGCCGCGTTGTTGCCGTGCTTTGTCCAAAACCTCATAGGCTTCGTAAAGCGGTTCGATCACGGGTTTCATGAGCGGCGCGGTAACATCATCAACGACGCCGTCTTTGGCCGCCTGTACCTGTTCGTAAATCAGACGTGCTTCGGAGCGCATCAGGCCGCGAAAAACCTTATGCTTGGTCAGGTTGCCCTGATGATCAATCCAAAGATGAAAGCCCATACAGGCGCGATCTTCATGCGGGCGCAGAGAACAAAGGTCATTGGACAGTGCCTCGGGCAGCATCGGTACGACGCGGTCAGGGAAATAGGTCGAGTTACCACGGCGGTATGCTTCGCGGTCCAGCGCCGAATTCGGCCGTACGTAATAGGCTACATCGGCAATGGCAACGATCAGGTGAAAGCCGTTATCGGTTTTTTCAGCATAAACGGCGTCGTCAAAATCCCGTGCATCCGCCCCGTCAATAGTGACCAGCGGAATTTTACGAAGGTCTTCGCGCTTACCCAGCGGCGGTACTTTTAATCCTTTGGTTTCCTCGATCACTTTTTCAAGGAATTTTTCATGCATTCCCGCTTCGTGCAGGGCGATCAGGCTGATGGCATTGACATCATTTTTATTGCCGATAACTTCGGTAATTTGAACCTTGCGGCGTTTGAGCCCGCGGGAAGTTAATATTTCCCCGATCACCAGGTCGCCGGGTTTGGCGCCGTGCATATCGGCTTCCGAAACATCGAAATCGTATTTAGCCTTTTTATGGGTCGGCTGAAGGATATATCCCTTGGCGGTTTTTGTAAGTTGTCCCATGACGCTGGCGCGTTCGCGGTCAATGCGGCGGATCAACTGCCCTTCGTATAGGGTGTCATTATATTTTTTTAATCTGGCGAGGGCGCGGTCTCCTTCCTTCAGGGGGGCGTTGGAAAGCAATTCAATCCGCGGCACGGGCCCCTGCGTAGCTTCATCCCATTCCATCGGCTCGGCAAAGACATCGCCGTCAATATCAATATGGGTGACCCGTATCATGGTGACGCTGGGCAGGCTGTTGGGAACGGAATAGGTCTGACCTTCGCCTTTGACGATTTTGCCGTCTTCCTCCAATTGCCGCAGATATTGTTTCAGAACTTTACGATCATCGCCTTTGATGCCGAAAACACGCACCAGATCCCGCTTGGTCAGCGGCTCTGAACTGACGCTGATGTGACTGAGAATTTCGTCAATATGGGGGAAAGGCATTATTTTACTTATGTTTTTGTTCGAATTTGATTGTAGGATAAGAGTTTGCTACACCACAATGTCAATTTTAAGGAAGACAGGCTTTATGCAGAAAATACTGGTCACAGGGGCGGCAGGCTTTATCGGCTTTCATCTGGTGCAAAAGCTTTGTGCCGAAGGGCGCGAGGTATTGGGCATCGATAATATGAATGATTATTACGATGTCGCCCTGAAGCAGGCGCGGCTGGCCGAATTGAAAAAGCATAACAGTTTCAAGTTTCTGCAGGCGGATATTGCCGATGAGATTGCCATGGATAAAGTCTTCGGCGAGTTCAAGCCGGATGCGGTGGTCAATCTGGCGGCGCAGGCGGGGGTGCGGTATTCGCTGGATAACCCGCGCGCGTATATTCACAGCAACATTGACGGTTTTATTAATATTCTGGAAGGCTGCCGCCAACATGCCGTCAAGCATCTGGTTTTTGCGTCTTCTTCTTCGGTTTACGGCGCCAATACCAAAGTACCGTTTTCGGTAAGCGACCGTGTTGATCACCCGATCAGCCTTTATGCCGCCACCAAAAAATCCAACGAGCTGATGGCGCATGCCTATGCGCATCTTTATGGAATCCCGTGTTCGGGCTTACGCTTTTTTACCGTCTATGGTCCGTGGGGGCGTCCCGATATGGCCTATTTCAAATTTACCGATGCGATTATGCGTGGTCAGCCGATTGATGTTTACAACAACGGCGACATGAAACGCGACTTCACCTACATCGATGATATCACCGAAGGTGTTGCTCGCTTGATAGATGAAGTGGCGACGCCGAACGCAGGGTGGAAGCCGCATAACCCCGATCCTGCCACCAGTAACGCGCCGTATCGTTTATACAATATCGGCAATAATAATCCTGTTCAACTCATGGATATGATTGGTTTGTTGGAAGAGGCGCTGGGTAAGAAAGCCGTGATCGAAATGAAACCGATGCAACCCG
>DAOPJS010000101.1:0-5171 GCA_035399785.1 Alphaproteobacteria bacterium | reverse complement strand
CAGATTTTGCGCTCGCTCACGCTTATTCTGCCGCTGGATACCGATGCGAATGATAAGAGCATCAGCTTTCTGGATTATGAAGGGCGGGAAAAAGAAATCGACCGCAAGGTCAAGGATATCATCCGCCGCAAGGGTACCGATCTGGCAAAATATACGGATGAGGAACAAGAGCTGGCAGCGCTGTCCTATCAATTGCGCTTATTACAAGACAGCAGCCGCAATAATGTCCTGCTGCGTATCATTCCCGAAGATCAGAGCAACAAAGACAGTAATTGGCTGTCACCGTGGAGCGTAAAAAAACAGGATAAAACCGACGCGGAAAAAGCCGCCTATCTGGATATCTGGAAAAATATGGCGAATGCGTACCGCGATCATGACGAGACGGCGTGGGTCAACTATACCAATGAGGCCTTAAAAATTTTCCCGGCACAAAAATTAAAAGCCGAAATTATATACAACAAACTGAACCTTATCGGCGCCGCAGAAAAATTATATCTGCTGGCTTTTGTTTTATTGCTGGCGGGATCGTTGCTGCCGAAATTTAAAACTGACAAGGCGGCCTTCATCGCCCTTGCCATTGGGCTGGCCGCGCACGGCATTCATATCGCCCTACGGATTTATATTCTGGGGCGCCCGCCTGTGGGAACGCTGTATGAATCGATTTTGTTCGTCAGTCTTATTACTGTCGGCGGGCTGGCGCTTTTCTCCCTGTGGCAAAGAACATCGACAGGCACGTTACTGGGCAGTATTTGCGGCCTGATTTTATTGGTAACGGCCGAAGGATTTACCGGCGAAGATACGATGAGCACCTTGGTCGCCGTTCTGAACACCAATTTCTGGCTGGGCACGCATGTGCTGTGTATTTCCGCCGGATACGGCCTGTGCCTGATTACCTCGCTGGTGTCGCATTATTATCTGGGGCAGAAATTCCTGAACAAAAAGCCTGATGATTTTTACGCGATGTTACTGCGTAATTTAAAAACGCTGAGTATTCTGGCGCTTCTTTTTACCACCATCGGTACCATTCTGGGCGGCATCTGGGCCGACCAGTCATGGGGACGTTTCTGGGGCTGGGACCCAAAAGAAAACGGCGCATTGTTAATTGTCATCTGGTTAATCTGGCTGCTCCACGGACGTATCAGCCGCCATATCAGCGATGACGCCTTTGTGGTCGGCGGCGCGTTTTTATCAATCGTCGTTGTGCTGGCATGGTTTGGTGTTAATTTGCTGAATGTCGGTCTGCATTCCTATGGCTTTATCAGCGGCGTGGCGATGGGGATTGGTATTTTCTGCGCGGCAGAAATACTTGTCATTGGCGGTCTTTGGTACGCAGTCCGCAGAAAGGCGATAGCATGAAAGCCAATCTGATTATTCTTTTTCTGGTGCTGGCCCTGACGGGTATGATCACGGTGGTGACGCAAAGCTGGCATCCCAGTTCAAACAATCATGTTCAACGCGAAGACGCCAAGGATTTTTCCTATGTCACGCTTGACGGACAAAAGGCTGCATTAAAGGATTTATCAGGAAAAGTTGTCTTGCTGCATTTCTGGGCGACGTGGTGCCCGCCTTGCGTGGTTGAATTTCCCGATCTGATCAAACTGGCCGAAAAGCAAGGTGACGATTTTGTCATTCTGGCCGTATCCAGCGACAAAAATAAAAAAGATATCGATAAATTCCTGAAAAAAATAAACCGCCCGCTGCCTGATAATTTCATTATTGCGCTTGATAGCGACAGTCATATTACCCAAGCCCTTTACGGCGCGGATAAATTGCCCGAAAGTCACCTGATTTCAAAGGATTCAGAGCTTGTTGAGACCATTATCGGGCCCCAGGAAAATTGGTCAGATCAATCATGGCAGGAGAAAATTATCCGCCTGCGCGGTGAATAACCCTGTGCATAAGTTTAAAACTAGCTGTTGAAAACTATGTAATCTTTTCAAACCCTTATTGCCGCCTTCCCTATGAAGCTTTAGCTTTTTAAATGGATCCAATTTTCAGTCTAGGTCTTATGGCGGAAAATAAAAAAATTATGACAAAAAAGCCTTGGGGAAATACGGGCTTACGGCCGATTTCCTTCATAGGACTCCTATGCTCTGTCGCTATTTTGTCGGGATGCGGTGATTCGAAGCCGACATCAAGAATTTCCTCCCTTGAAGACAATGATACTACCCAAGAAGCCATGGCAGATTCCGTATCCCATATGGATACGGCCGCTGGAGAGGCCGATGATGCGTTTGTTGTCACAACGCCGCCAAGAACCGTGACAAGATCAAGCCTGAACCCGAAAAACCTGTTCGGTAAAAACCTTAAAAGCGAAAGCGAACGGCTGGACAGGCTGGAGCGTGCCGTGCAGGATTTGCGCCATGAATTCGATATGACGATGCCCTCCATCAAGCGCCTGATGGCGGTTGAAGGTGACATTCAGGAATTAATCGTCGAACTTAGAAAGATGAGTGAAGACCCCTCTCTTGCCTCGCCTGCGCCGAGAAAAAGGACACCTGCAAGTATTCCGCAGCCGGTGACCCGCGAACCGCAACCTCTGCGACCTGATCCGGTCGCAGAAAAACCTGCGCCGCCCAAGACTTATCAGAACAAATCGGCGCCGCCTGTCCAAAACGGCACAGCCAGCGTCTATGACATTCGTATCGGTGAACATCCGGGTAAGACACGTATCGTATTGGATACAAATGCCAAGATGGATTTCAGTACCGACATTGATAATGGCGAGAAGATTATGATTATCGAGTTGCCCAATGCCGGCTGGAGCGCCAGAGAATCCCAAAGTTTTGCCAAGTCGCCGTTCATCTCTTCCTACAAAGTTGAACCTTCGGGCGACGGACAGATGGTTATCTTCCAGTTGAAGCGGGAAGCCAGAATTTCATACCAGCAAGAGATCGGCAGCGCCAATGGATCCGGCCGCCGTATCGTTATCGACCTGTCAGGGGGTTAGGCGCCGCCGCCCTTACCTTTTTTACAGCAAGTCAACAGGCCGCATAATTGATGTCGGCCATGTAGGATGAGATAAAGACTTGAAAGCCAGACACCGACCGCCATTGTAAACAAGGTGCCGCCATCACCCTGTACCTCAACACCCAACGGGGTAAACAGGTGAAAGAAAATTGCGCCGCTGATCACACCCAGCGCCATTACGGCGCCAAGAGGATTGAGAATTTTAAATTTCGTCAATAGTCCCGTCAGGATAAGAATGGATGCCGCCAGCTCGGCAGAACCAATAACGTATTGATTAAATATGCCCGGAACAATAAACAGCCCCTGCAAACCAAAACTATCAAAAGCCCACTGGTTAAGCGTACCGAAAATATATTGTGTTTCCGGTGCATCGGTAAATTTGAAGAATAAGGATTGAATAAAAACAAAAGCAATAAACACAGATAAAATCCATGGCAGGACTTTTGTTATTTTATTTGAAATCAATGTCATAATATTCTCCAAATCATTGTTCTGACGCAACATTCGTAGCCATATTATCAGAAAGTTACATATAATTGCATCATGGACAAATCAGATCAGGAAGAGTAGAAGCATATCAAACGATGCCGGGTGAAAGAAACTTGCCGTTATGGTTATTTCATCCTAATCTGATAAATCAAATTCAAAGGTAATGAGTGGATTTTTATGACTAAAACTCTTCTGGATCAGGCGCAAAATCATATCCCCAAACAGGACAATAATCTGGACTATAAAAGTTTTTTAAAAACCTTTTATACCAACGTCCCCAAAGACGATTTGGCGATGATGGCTCCGGAAAATCTGGCCTATACCGCCCGCACCCATTTAAAGCTCAGCCATGAACGTAAAGTCGGTGACGCACCAGCAATTTCAATCTATACGCCAACAAAGAAAAAAGAAGGCTGGGACGGCGCCTGTACAATAATTGATATCGTCAATGACGACATGGCGTTTTTGGTTGATTCCGTCGTTGCCGAAGTGATCCGTCACAATTACCAGATCACCGTTTTCATTCACCCGATCTTGCACGCCGTCCGTAATTCAAAAGGTAAAGTGACCGATATCCTTGCCGATAATAAAAAAGACAAAACATTCGCCCAATCGCATATTCATATTGAACTAAGCCGCGTTATCAGTAAGGAGCAATGCGAAGAATTAAAGCTGGGACTGGAAAGCGTTTTATCCGATACGCGTTACGCCAACCGCGACTGGGAAAAAATGCGCCAAAAATTGAAAGATGCGCATAAAATTGTTGATACGGCAAAAGCCAAAACCAACACAGCGATGGTGGCAGAATATCAGGATTTTCTTGATTATCTTTATGATAATAATTTCACCTTGCTGGGCTATCGTGAATATGAATTCACCTATGACAAAAAATCCCTGAAAAGCAAAACGATTAAAGGTTCCAGTCTGGGTCTTTTGTCTGATGAGATTAAGCCCGTCTATATTAATGAAGCGCGTAAAAGCCTGAGCGAAGCGCAACAAAAATTACGCGCCGAGCAAGAGCCGCTGACAATTTCCAAAGTCAATAAGCGCTCCACCGTTCACCGCCGCGTGCCACTGGATGCCATCAGTATTAAAAAATACGACAAAAAAGGAAAAGCGATCGGCGAAGTTCTTTTTATCGGTCTTTTTACATCCGTTACCTATTCCCGCAGTGTTACTGATATTCCTTATCTGCGTAACAAGGTCGAAAACGTTATCAAGCAATCCAAATTTGCGAAATCAAGCCATAACCACAAAGCCATTCGTCATATTCTGGAGAAATATCCGCGGGATGAAATCCTGCAAATGGATAGTAAACTTCTTTATAAGCATGCGATCAGTATTTTGCGCCTGCAAGAGCGTCCGCATATTGCCCTGTATACAAGACCCGATCCGTTCGGCCGTTATATTTCCTGTCTGGTTTATGTTCCGCGTGAAAAATACGAAACGCGCCTGCGCTTAAAATTCCAACATATTCTGGAAGAGCGTCTGGGCGGCAAATGCACCAATTACAAAGTGTCGCAGGATGACTCGCCGCTATCGCGTGTCTTGTTCCAGATTGATATCAATTCACTCGGCAAGATGCCGAAATTCAATGAAGACAAGCTGGAACTGGCACTTATAGAAGCCGGCCAAAACTGGCCTGACAGATTGCGACTGACCATCGAAGATAAAATAACCGATCATGATGAGGCTGCCCGCTTAATCCAGCG
>DAOPJS010000100.1:0-5173 GCA_035399785.1 Alphaproteobacteria bacterium | reverse complement strand
CATATCAATAGTTCCTTCTATTTGTTACTGCCCCTTTGGGCATTTGTTTAATGTCCTATTTGCCTTAATGGATTGGATTTACATCACAACAGCGGCAAAGCCGCTTTCATAGGAATAGGCGGATTTATAAGGGTTTGGGGATAAATGTCAACTATTTAGGGTGTCAAAAGCCGAATTTCCGCTATGATACCGCCGAATTACAGCGAAAAAGGCCTGAAAATGAGAAAAACCGCCCTAATCCCCGTTTGCGCCGCCTGTCTGGTTTTGAGTGCTTGTCAGACCACGATGGATACCTTTTCCAACGATATTGCCGCCCTAGGCAACAGCATCTTCAGCAATACAAACGAGCGCGCCGCTGTCGCTGCAGGGCTTTCCCAACAGGAAATTGCCGATGCCTTTAAACAGGCGCTGACCATAGGGACAGGCAACGTGGTTCAACAATTGGGCGTGGAAAACGGCTTTAATCTTGATCCCAAAGTTCATATCCCTCTTCCTGACAGTCTGGCAAAAGTCCAAAGCGTCATGAAAACCGCCGGATTATCGTTTATGCTGGATGATCTGGAAACACGTTTGAACCGCGCCGCCGAAATAGCGACGCCCCAAGCCAAGGCATTATTCTTTAACGCCATTTCGGAAATGACATTTGACGATGTCGTGACCATTTATAAAGGGCCGCAGGATTCCGCCACAACTTACTTCCGCGGCAAAATGTCCACCCCGCTGATGGAAAAAATGACCCCGTTCGTAAACGAGGCCATTTCAAAGGCGGGCGTTGTGAGCGCCTATGACAATGTTATGAGCAAGTATAAGAATATTCCTCTTGTACCGGATGTAAAAACCGATTTGACCAATTATGTTGTGAATCAGGGAATTGACGGTATCTTTTTCTATCTGGCAGAGCAGGAAAAAGCCATCCGTCAGGATCCTGTGAAACAAACGACAGCATTACTGAAAAAAGTTTTCGGCAAAACTGCTGAATCGGCGCAAGAGCCAACACCTTAAGCCATATCAAACAAAATCACTTCGGAATCGGCCTGAGCCGAAACATCTATCAGATCTGTATCGGATATCTCTGCGCCGTCCCCCTCTTTCAGGATTTCTCCGTTTAGAGTGATCTGCCCACGTGCGACCTGCAAGAAGCCGCCCCGCCCTTTTTCAAAGGTGTAAGTTGTATATTTACCTTCTTCGAGAACAGCAACAAGCATTCTGATGTCCTGATGGATAGTAATTGCCCCATCCGTTCCGTATTTATCACCGACAAGATAGAAGCGGTTTTTAAAGTTTTCGGGCGCAAAGCTCTTTTGCTCATATCCGGGTTCTATGTCCTGTTTTTCAGGTAGAATCCATATCTGCAATAAATGTACCTGATCATCTTTTGAATGATTAAATTCGGAATGTTCGATACCGCTTCCGGCGCTCATACGCTGAATATCGCCGGGCCTGATAACAGCGCCTGTACCTGTGCTGTCCTTATGTTCTAACGCGCCTTCAAGGACATAAGTGATGATCTCCATATTCTTATGCCCGTGAGTAGGAAATCCGGCACCACCAATAATATAATCATCATTGATAACGCGCAGGGATCGAAACCCCATACGGGATGGGTCATAAAACTGCCCGAATGAAAATGTATGCCGGCTGTCCAACCAGCCCGCTTTGCCTTTACCACGTAAATCTCTGTCATGAATTTTGATCATAACCATCACTTCCTTTCCATGCTCTTAAATTCGATAGAAAAGTTAATTGGTTACACGGCGCGGTGACGGCGGCACAATCGTGTTCGGATAGATAAAACCGCTCACGGCATACACGCTTCCATAGCTTCCTGATGGATAATCCCAGAAACGGGCGGAAGACCAATCATTATTTGGTGACGTATCAACAACCGGCATGCGGTTATAGATAAAGGAGCGGGTCCGGCGATCCCCTCCCCAGTTACTGTGTGTCACTTCTATGTTACGACTATTGATAACCTTGGTCACAACCGCCAAATGTCCGTACTTCAACCGAGATGTTTTAGATAAAACCATCACAGCCCCTACCCTTGGTGTATGGCTTCTCTGATATTTACCTGCGGCTTTATCCCACCAGATATGGGCGTTCCCCCTGATCGGTATTCCCGAAACCTCGCGCGCATAAGGAACACATTGCAAAGGTTCTTTAATCGTATAATAGGCGTCCACAGAATGTTTGGGAGGCGGAACGGAGTATTTTGTTTGATAAGCTTCACGAACAGCAGAACCATCACCGGGCCAAGGCAAGGACGAACAGCTTGCGACAACAAAAAGGACAAGAAAACAGAGGGTATGACGCAGATTTTTTGTCATGTGATTAAAAGATAGATGGTGGGCCCGGAGGGACTTGAACCCCCGACCAATCCGTTATGAGCGGACTGCTCTAACCAGCTGAGCTACAGGCCCATAATTTCTGCGTTATAGCAGGAAATCCCAATAATCCAACCCCTCTTTTTATGTATCAAGGAAACTTCTGAGTTTGCGTGAGCGGCTTGGATGCTTCAGTTTACGCAGCGCCTTCGCCTCAATCTGACGAATACGCTCACGCGTCACGTTAAATTGCTGACCAACTTCTTCCAATGTGTGATCAGTATTCATCCCAATTCCAAAACGCATACGCAAAACACGTTCTTCGCGTGGTGTCAAAGAAGCCAGAACACGGGTTGTTGTTTCACGCAAGTTGGAGTGAATCGCACTTTCAACCGGCAAAATGGCATTTTTATCTTCGATAAAATCACCCAAAGATGAATCTTCTTCGTCACCGATCGGCGTTTCCAGAGACACCGGCTCTTTTGCAATTTTCAGCACTTTACGCACTTTGTCCAAAGGCATGTGCAGGCGCTCTGCCAATTCCTCAGGTGTCGGCTCACGGCCAATTTCGTGCATCATCTGACGGCTTGTGCGCACAAGTTTATTGATTGTTTCAATCATATGAACAGGAATACGGATTGTTCGTGCCTGATCGGCGATTGAACGTGTAATCGCCTGACGAATCCACCATGTGGCATAAGTCGAGAACTTATAACCGCGGCGATATTCAAACTTATCAACCGCCTTCATCAAACCGATGTTCCCTTCCTGAATCAAATCAAGGAATTGCAGACCACGGTTAGTATATTTTTTGGCAATCGAAATAACCAGACGCAAGTTGGCTTCCACCATTTCCTTTTTCGCGCGCGCAGCTTCCTTTTCACCGCGCTGTACAGTGGAGACAATACGGCGGAATTCTTTAATCGGCAAAGCTGCATCTTCCGTAACCAGAGCAACCTGCTCACGAATCTCGTTAATTTTGGCTTCGTTCTTATCAGCAAATTTTTCCCATTTTGCATCAATTTTACGAACACGTTTCAACCATGTCGGATCAAGTTCCGAGCCATAATAATTTTCAAGAAACTTCTCGCGGTCAACTTTACAGTCAACAGCCATACGCAGAAGCTTACCTTCAAGCATGACAAGCTCACGGTTGATTTTATAAAGGGCACCAACCAGCTGTTCAATACGGGCGTTGTGAAGTTTCACTTCGTCCATCAACTTGACCATCTCACTCTTGAGCTTGTCGTATTTCTTATTCGTTGCATCCGAAGGTTCTTTCCCTTTTTGGATGGCATCAATACGGTCTTTCTGAACCGCCTGAATTTTTTTGTAGGTTTTTTTGATCTTTCCGAAAACTTCAAAAACCTGTGGCTTCAACTCCTCTTCCATAGCGGCAAGAGATACGTTTTCTTCATCACTATAATCAGAAGAATCCTCGCCACCTTCGCCGCCTTCTTCACCATTTGCGGACGGTTCATCATCATCGTCATCTTTAACTGCAGGCTTCGGACGGGAATTATCTTCTTCCGGCCCATCACTGTATGTTGCATCAAGATCGATAACCTCACGTAAAAGAATATCGCCTTTTTGCAACGCCTCATACCATGCGATAAGGGATTCAATGGCCAGCGGACTTTCACAAATACCGCCGATCATCATTTCGCGACCGGCCTCAATGCGTTTGGCAATCGCTATCTCACCTTCGCGGGAAAGCAGCTCAACGGTTCCCATTTCACGCAAATACATGCGCACAGGATCATCGGTTCTGCCTGTATCGTCAGAGGCGATATTACCACCGGATTCGTAGGAACCTTCGTCCTCCTCCTCGTCTTCGGAATCATCCCCTTCAGACATCTGAATACCGACATCTGACAATGTCGACATAGCATCTTCAATTTGTTCGGAAGAAAACTCTTCAGCAGGCAGCGCTTTATTTAATTGGTCGTAAGTAATATAACCTTTTTCCTTGCCCTGCTTGACCAGTTTTTTAACAATCTGAGCCAGCGTTCCCTTAACAGTTCTCTTTTGGGAAGACTCTTCTTCAGAATCTTCGGCATCTTCATCGTCCTCATCCGAAGCATTTTTGTTAGCGGCAGATTTTTTTGCGGCTATCTTCTTAGGAGCAGATTTTGGTGAAGCTTTCACAGTCGTTGCTTTTTTGCTTTCAACCTTATTGTCTTCTGCTTCAACAGTCTTTTTTGTAGAAGTTTTTTTCACGGCAGTTTTGGTCACGGTTTTCTTTGCTGGTGTCTTTTTCGGTGTTGTCTCTTTTACGATTTTTTTTGTTTCCTTTTTGGCGGCTGTCTTCTTTACAGCAGATTCCGTCTTTTTGGAAACAGTTTTCTTGGACGTTTTTTTATCTGGAATTTTTTTAGCGGCCGTCTTTTTTGCCGGTGTTTTTTTCGCCGGAGGCTTTTTGGGCGCAGCTTTTTTTGTCACGGTCTTTTTAACAGTTACCTTCGCTGCTTTTTTCGCAGACGCACTTTTCTTAGCCGCCGACTTCTTGGCCGGAGCTTTAGAGGTTTTCTTCGAAGCTGTTGTTGTCTTTTTTGCTGCCAAAATTTCTACTGCCGCCTACCAAAAATCATCCCGCCATTATCTGGCAAAAACCATCTGCAGAAATGGTTATATATGATTCGTTTATTTAAGCCTAACGCCTTTATATATAAAGGAATTTGTTGTTATAGAGTGCCGATGAAGCAAGCGCAAGCCCTGTTATAAGAAACCTGCCTTTTCCTTTATTCAGCAGCCGCCTCAGCATGATGGAGGTTAAGGACACTCATAGCCTGTTTCCAACCTTCCTGAGCCTCCTCATACGTTGCTTGTGGCCTTGCAAAGCGGGCATG
>DAOPJS010000099.1:0-5195 GCA_035399785.1 Alphaproteobacteria bacterium | reverse complement strand
AGCAAATAGGGGTGGTTCGGGCGAAACGCCAAAGCAGCTTTTAAATCTGCATCGGATTTTTTATATTCACCCAGTCTTTCATACGCCATGCCGCGGGCATAAAGAACATGCCAGTATTTTTCCGGCACTTTGTCCCATAAATTTACAACCTTGTCATAGGCGTCAACGGCATCTTTGTAGTCTTCCTGAAAACGATAGATGTCACCAATCTGGATCAACGCATCGACATCTTTATTGGTTTCATACAACTTTTCCAAAATGGCGATTGCTTCTTCGTTTTTGTCCTGATCGGTATAAAGATCGGCAATTTGGCGCTGGGCAGCCAGATAGAAATCACTTTCAGGTTTAATCTTGTTAAAATAATCAATGGCTTCGGTCGGGCGTTCGTTGCGCGCCAGAATATAGCCGATGATCATTTTGCTTTCATCCAGATCGGGGTTCAGTGCCAATGACATCTGGCCGAAAATTGTAGCGCTGTCATCGCTGTTTTCACGCAGGAGAATTTCCGCCATGTCCAGAAAGACAATCGCGGCACCGTCTTTCGGGCTTTTTATTTGGGGCAGTTTTATAAGATCGGCAATATCTTCACCGCTTTTCAACTTCGCCAGTTTCTCTTTGATCGTGTCATTGGCAAAGCCCTTATCACTGATCAATTGATAAATTTCCTGTGCTTTATCGCTTTGTCCAAGCGCGGCAAAAAGATCGGCTGATTTTTCCAGATCGCGAAGATCGGCATCGCCCTTACCAAAAGACTTAAGCGCATATTCGATAACATCTGTTTCTTTGTTCAGGTAGATACCCGCAAGCATCGCATGATAGGCGTAGAATGAATTTTCGTTCAGGTCTTTAAGATCTAACTGCCCTTTGGCTGTGTCCGCCCATAATTTCAAAACGGGGATGATAAAGGCGGCAACATTATGCACCTGTGCTTTATCCAGAGTATTGACGGCGCCGATATAATTGTCTTCACGGAAATTATCCAGTGCCAGAAACATGACAGCCAAAAGATTGTCATCTGTTTGATCGACGATCTTGCCGGCCATGGCCACGGCGCGGTTGACCTGTCCTGATGCCATGGCCAGAACCATTGCATGTTTTTGCAGGTCGATATTATCAGGGTCTCTTTCCAGTACGCGGCCGATATAATTACTGGCTTTATCCCAATCCTTATGTTGTTGGGCGAATTGTCCCGCCAGATAATTTCCTGTGGCTGTCTGGCGATAATATTGCGGCTGTGATCCGATAGCGGCCAAAATGTCATTGGCGGTCAGCGGGTTTTGTTGTGTCGGTGGTTGGAAATAACGCGGCATGATCCATTCCGCAGCGCCATATCCGGCTAACACGCCCGCAAGACAAATAGGAAGGAAATATTTATTCTTTAAAAAAGCCATCGGTGTCTTCTTATCAATAAAATGTATCGGATATGCGGTTACATATTGCCGTAATTGGGTCCGCCGCCGCCTTGGGGAACGGTCCAGTTGATATTCTGTGACGGGTCTTTGATGTCACATGTCTTACAGTGTACACAATTTTGGGCATTTATTTGAAATTTCTTTTCGCCTTTTTCTTCAATAATTTCATAAACGGCGGCGGGGCAGTATCGCTGCGCCGGTTCGGCATATTCGGGCAGATTGACCGAAAGCGGGATAGACGGGTCCTTCAGCTTCAGGTGGCAGGGCTGGTTTTCCTCGTGATTGGTGTTGGATAATTGTACGCTGGTCAGACGATCGAATGTCAAAACGCCGTCGGGTTTCGGGTAATCGATCTGTTTGGCCTTGGCAGCTTTCTTTAATTGGTCATAATCCGAATGGTTTTTCAGGGTATAGGGTAAAATCCATCCTCCTATGGTTTGAAACGCTGCATGGGCCATTCCTGCCCATAATCCCCAGCGAAAGCCGGGGCGGATGTTGCGCACTTTATACAGCTCTTTTCTCAGCCATGAATTTTCGAAATTACGGGCATAACTGGCGCACTCCCATCCATAAGCCGGTGTCTCTTCCAGATGCAGGCAGGAGAAGATGGATTTAGCCGTGATCATGCCGGATTTGATGGCGGTGTGGTTGCCTTTGATTTTAGGGACGTTCAAAAATCCCGCGCTATCACCCGTCAGACATCCGCCGGGAAAGGTCAGTTTCGGGATTGATTGAAAACCCCCTTCAACAAGGGCGCGGGCACCGTAGCTGACGCGTCTTCCGCCCGCTAATATTTTCGATACGGATGGATGCGTTTTGAAACGCTGCATCTCTTCAAACGGCGATAAATAAGGGTTTTGATAGTCAAGCCCGACGACAAAGCCGATGGAAATCATATTATTTTCCATGTGATAAAGCCATGATCCGCCATAAGTATTATTATCCATCGGCCAGCCGACTGTATGGATAACGCTGCCCTCGTCATGATGGGCGGGATCAATTTCCCAGATTTCCTTTATGCCCAGACCATAGGTCTGCGGATCGGAATTTTTGCGTAAATCATATTTCTGGATAACCTGTTTGGTGAGGGAGCCGTGACAGCCTTCGGCCAGAATGGTCTGGCGGGCATGGATCTCAACGCCCGGCTCAAACATCGGTGTTTTCTCACCGTTTTTATCAATGCCCATATCCCCTGTGGCGACACCGATAACGCAATCTTTTTCGTCAAAAAGCAGCTCGGCTGCGGCAAAACCGGGGAAAATCTCTACGCCTAACGCCTCAGCCTGCTGCGCCAGCCAGCGTCCCAGCTCGCCAAGGCTGATGATATAATTGCCTTTATTGTGCATTTGCGGCGGGGTCGGCAGGGGGATGGCGCCGGTTTTAGTCAGGAAAAGGAATTTGTCCTTTTTTGCCTGACAGCGCAGCGGCGCGCCTTTTTCCTTCCAATCGGGGATGAGTTCATCCAGCGATCTTGTTTCAAACACCGCGCCGGAGAGCAAATGCGCGCCCACTTCAGATCCCTTTTCAAGGATACAGACAGCCAGTTCCTTACCGGTTTCATTCGCCAGTTGTTTCAGCTTTATTGCACAGGACAATCCCGCAGGACCTGCCCCGACAATAACAACATCATACATCATCGCTTCACGATCCGGCCGAACGGCTTCTGAGACAGTCATGGTAACCCTTTTGTTATCCCCAGTGTAAGGGTGAGAAGTTAAATATTATTCAATATTTACAACAGAATACTATATATTCGAAGGATCATGGCACAAAATTACGCAAAAAATAAGACGGATCGGGCTTTTTTGCTCGAGGCACTGCAATGGCATCTCGATAACGGTATGGATGAGCTGTTATCGGATCAGCCCGTTGACCGTACCGCCATGCCCGAGTTGCCTGTCAGGTCGGAAAGCCCCCCTGTTGCGGCTGCTGCGGCGCCAAAACCACAAGTCGCTGCCGCCAAACCCGCCAATGTGATTGGCTTTCGCGATCAGGCGGCCGCTCAGCAAGATATCGGCGACGACATGATGGGCACCGCACAGGCGATTGTCGAGGCCAAGAAACTGGCGCAGGCCTGTCAGACATTGGAAGATCTGTCAAAGGCCATCAGCAGCTTTGACGGGATTTCTATCCGCAAGAATGCCACTAATATGGTGTTCAGTGACGGTAATCCCAAAGCCTCCGTCATGTTAATCGGCGAAGCGCCGGGCGCGGATGAAGATGCACAGGGCAAACCCTTTGTCGGTGTCAGCGGTCAGTTATTGGACCGTATTCTGGCCTGTATTGATCTGTCCCGCGAGGCTGAAGATATCAGTAATGCGGTCTATATTTCGAATATTTTGAACTGGCGTCCACCGGGGAACAGAACTCCGACGCAGGCAGAAATGGATATTTCCCTGCCGTTCATCGAACGTCATATCGCGCTGGTACAGCCAAAGGCGATTATTCTATGCGGCGGTGTTTCTGCCAAATCCTTGCTTAGGAGCACGGAGAGCATCTCCAGATTGCGCGGGAAATTCCATGATTATCAGGTGCCGGAAGATTTAAATGGCGGAAATACAGGGGTTATTCCTGCTATGGCCACCTATCATCCGGCCTATTTATTAAGAACACCGGCACAAAAGAAAGCTGTTTGGGCCGATATGTTAATGTTCAGGGAGAAGCTGAAGGAATTTTGACATAATTAAATTACCTTTGGAGATAGACAGGAAAGATCAATTCCTGTAAAGAGTGCGCATTATGTCCATATGTCGTGTACGAAAATGGGGTCTGCTTCTGGCAGGCTTTGGTTTATTGGCTTCGCCATTTATTGTGACAGGGGTGATGGCCGAGGCGCCGATACCCAAGCCGCAAACCAAACCAACAAGGATTCAGGCGCAGTCCGTTTCCTATGTTGCGCCTTTGCCTGATCGCAAGCCGGAGCAGGAAGAAGAAGAGCAAGCGGCCGAAACGGCGGAGCCGATTGTCGTGGCCGAAGCAACCAAAGAGGAAATTGCTTATGCGCCCGCTCTGCCTGAAGTGCCCAAGGCACGTTTTCTTTTTCACAAGTCAGTCTTCTCCGATAAGCAGGCGCGTCTGTACCGTGAAATTTTCGATCTGCAGAACAAGGGGGATATCGAAGGGGCCAATAAACGTCTGGCGGGTTTAAACAACTCTGTCTTGATGGGGCATATTCTGGCAGAGCGCTATTTAAATCAGGATACCTATAAAGCCAATTATAAAGAACTGCATGACTGGATGGAAAAATACGCCGATCATCCGCAGGCGGCCAAGATTTATAAACTTGCCTTGTCACGCAAAGAATTGGTGGCCAAAAAAAAATTACATCATCCCGTATCGCACAGGCCGATTATGGGGAACTTGGCTGTCGTGGGTAAAAAAGGAAAGATATATCAAGTCACAAAGAACCGCTCCCCGCAGGAACAAACACGCGTACGCAAGCTGTCTGCTGAAATCCGCACGCATGTAGAACGCCGTGAGCCGACCATGGCTCTGAATATTCTCAGCACCGATTATGCCGTGCAGTTTATGGATGATGTTGAATATGACCGCCTGCGGGCGCAAATTGCGGCGGGCTATCTTTATGCAGGTAAGCTGGAACAGGCAACGCAATTGGCCGAAGCGTCTCTGAAGCGCTCAGGGGGCTATGTGCCTTTGGCAGGCTGGGTGAAGGGGCTGGTCTTTTGGCAACTCGCCGATTACGAGAAGGCGGCGCAGGCTTTTGAAACGGCGGCAACCTCGCCTTATGCGTCGGGCTGGATGGTCTCGGCGGCGGCTTACTGG
>DAOPJS010000098.1:0-5196 GCA_035399785.1 Alphaproteobacteria bacterium | reverse complement strand
TTCCATCATCGTTTTATCGACATAATTGCCTTCCGTCAGGACGGCATTAAAGACACCTTCAACATTGCCCAGCGCACTTTTGAGCGGCACCAAACACGGCTCCATACTTTGCATGACTTTTTCACCCACGCGCCGCGCCATGCCAAGAAGTTTGATCCGATAGCCCAACTCGTCAGCAAATTTAATATCTTTGGATGTAATATGACGGATACCTTGAATATCCAGCGCAGAAAAATCAGGCTTCACACCAAAGGCCAATGCCCCAAGCAAAACAAGCTTATGCGCTGCATCAATCCCGTCGACATCAAAGGTCGGGTCAGCTTCCGCATATCCTTTTTGCTGCGCTTCTTGCAAAACATCGTCAAAATCACGGCCTGTTTCCCGCATCTCGCTCAAGATGTAATTACAGGTTCCGTTCAAAATACCGTAAAGGCTTTCGATCTGGTTGGCGGATAATCCTTCGCGCAGGGATTTGATAATCGGAATACCGCCGGCCACCGCAGCCTCATACGCCAATGTCGCCATATTTTTTTCCGCCAGCTGCGCCAGTTCATAACCATGGTGCGCTAACAACGCCTTATTCGCGGTGACAACATCCTTGCCTTGCGTCAGTGCTTCTTCCACCAGCTTTTTTGCATCACCATCAGCACCGCCGATTAATTCAATAACGGCGTTCAGGCGCGGATCACTTGCCATATCGTGCAGGCTGTTCGCCCAGTCATAGGACGATAAATCGACGCCGCGGTCTTTATTCTTATTGCTGGCCGTAACCGAAACAATCTCAACAGGACGCCCCGCGCGTTGTTCAACAAGATCGGCGTTTTCCTGAAGCACTTTCACAACGCCTGCGCCAACAGTCCCAAGGCCTGCTATGCCTATACGATATGGAATGGAGCTTTCAGACATGGGGATTATTGCTCGCCCATAATGATATCAACGCGGCGGTCTTTCGCTTCGTTACCCGTCGGTTTTGTCGACCCCCAGGCAACCGCTTTAATTTTTTCAGCAGGCACGCCTTGTTTCATCAACTCTTTTGAGACGACAAAAGAACGGTTCATGGATTCTTTCAAATTCAGGATATGACCTTCAACTGTCTGGCTGCCTGCCTGCGTCGGCTGACTGGCGTATCCGGCAACAGTGATGCGGTTAACGGGGGCGAATTTCGCCTGATCCGCCACATCTGATAATTTATTCAAATCACCGCTTCCCAATCGGGAGGAACCGTTTTGGAAGAAAATCTGCCCTGAAGTGCCGTCATATGGCTGGGCGTAAGACTGCGCTGTTATACCGCCGTCATAAGAACTGCCGTCATAGGCGCCGGCAATTTGGCCGCCGCTCATCATCTGCGGATCGCTGTCAATTGAATAAATTGTTACGCTGGAATCGCGCGGGGACATAACACCGCCTGAATAGGCAGGCATTGTTGCGCCGGGATTATAATACTGTCCCATATTGGCATCGTTATACATGACAACGTCATTATTCATCGGCTGCATTGTCTGCGCCGCTGCCATGGGTTGATCATTCTGTGCCAATGGCGGCGCGGTCGGTGTCGGCAGAGATGACGGCATTGGTGTTAATTCACCGGTATCAGAACGCATCTGGACGTTTTGAGCCGTCTGTGGATCGGCAGAGTTGCGGTCAAACGGGTTGTATTCCTGTAACCCCATGCTCTCGCAAGCGGATAAGGTGACACCACTTAACAAAACCAACAATAAAGCACGCGTTTTCAAATTATACTCCTACCGACAATAGTGACTCAGAACAGGGTTATCCTGTCCCAAACCGCCTGAATATTCAAGGTTTTGGCTTATAAAATACGGGGTTATCCCTTGATCGGGGTCAGATCATGTATTCAGCGGCCAAACGGACGTAATTATCGGCAGAAATCTCAAGAAATTTGAGCTCTTCTTCTGTCAAATCCCGCATATAGCGCGCAGGCGATCCGCCCCAAAGCTGGCCTGTCGGCACAACCTTACCGGGTGTTAACAACGCGCCTGCGGCCAGCATGGATCGGTCTTCCAATCTGGCTTCATCTAAAACTACCGCGCCCATGCCGACGAAGGACTGATTACCTAAAGTGCAGGCATGCAAAATTGCCCCGTGCCCGACCGTCACTTCATCGCCGATATAGGTGCCCGATACATTGCGGGTTGTATGGATAACGCTATTGTCCTGAATATTGGTGCGTTTGCCGATACGAATTTCATGCACATCGCCCCTGACGGTACAGCCAAACCAGATATTGCTTTCATCCCCGATCACCGTATCACCGATGACGGCGGCATTGTCGGCGACAAACACTTTATCACCCAGCGTCGGCATGATTTTTTTATATGGTAGTAGCATGGTTTAATATGGTATCGGATATTGACGATAAACAGTTTCGATATCCGCCATTACCTCAGCAGATAATTTCAGATCAAAGGCATCTATGTCGGTTTTAAGTTGTTCCATCGATGTTGCCCCGATAATGGTCGACGTTACAAATTTCTGCATATCGACAAATTTAAGCGCCATCTGGCAGACATCCAGCCCGTGTTTTTTGGCAACAGCAATATACCCATCAACCGCCGCATGCGACGCCGCTGTACTGCGGAAATTACCATGACGGCCGCCGCCCAAACGTTTTTCCACCGCCCAGCGGGTCCCATCAGGAATTTGGCCGTTGGCATATTTTCCGCTCAACAGCCCCATGGCCAAGGGTGAATACGGCAGATACGCAATCTCTTCCCGCACACATGTTTCGGCGACATACGGATCATCGGTTCTGTCCAGCAATGAAAACTCGTTTTGCAGAGATTGAACACGGGGGCCGCCTTTGTCTTTTGACATCTCCAGCCACTTCATCATCCCCCATGCCGTATCATTTGACAGGCCAAGAAAACGAACCTTTCCTGATTTAATAATTTCATCAACGGCTTCAAACAAATCCATCAGATTGTCTTCAATTGCTGCCGTCGAAATTGCTGTGAAGTCAATTTTTCCCGGAAAATTAAAACCATGATGCGGATAACGACGGTTCGGCCAGTGCAACTGATAAAGATCAATATAATCGGTTTGCAAACGCTTTAATGATCCTTCTACGGCGACGCGCACGCTCTCACCCGTCATTGGTTTTCCTTCGCGTATCCATGGCAAACCTTGTCCTGCAACTTTGGACGCCAGAATAATATCCTGACGCTTGCCCGTTTTTTGAAACCACGTCCCGATAATTTCTTCTGTCTTGCCATAGGTCGGCGCGCTTGGCGGAACGGCATATAGCTCGGCAGTGTCAAAATAATTGATGCCGCGCTCAACGGCATAATCCATCTGTTCGTGCCCTTCAGCTTCCGTGTTCTGTTCACCCCATGTCATCGTGCCCAAACAAACACGTGATACATCCAATCCTGTACGCCCTAATTTCGAATACTGCATTTTTTCTCCTTATAATAATGCCTGCAGAATATAGTTTTCACCCATTCGGTCAAGAGAGCGAAAAAGTTAATAAAAAAGGCGCCATATCGGCGCCTTTTGAATTTTGTTCGAAAAAAACTTAACGTTTCGCCCACTGTTTGGAACGACGGGCTTTGTGTTTACCGACTTTTTTACGCTCAACCACACGGGCGTCACGTGTCAGCATACCGGCTTTCTTCAGGCTTGGACGAAGCTCAGGCTCGAAGTTTTCCAGCGCACGGGAAATACCGTGACGTACCGCACCGGCCTGACCTGACAAACCGCCGCCTTTAACGGTACAAATAACATCAAATGCATTTACGCGGTCAACAATCAGGAATGGTTGGTTCAGAACAAGCAAATGTGTCTGACGACCAAAGTATTGGTCTTGGCTTTTGCCGTTAACAACAACTTTACCGTTACCTTTTTTGATCCATACACGGGCAACAGATTCTTTTCTGCGGCCTGTGGCATAAGCGCGGCCAAGAGAGTCAACTTTTGGTTCTTTCTTTTCGGCTTTGGCTTGTGTTGCTTTTTCTTCCTTAGCAGCAGGAGCAGCTTCTGCTGCGGCGCCCAAGTCTTTCAAATCTTTTACTGTTTCAGCCATGATTAGTCTCTCTTATTCTTAGGGTTCATAGAAGCAACATCCAGAACTTCCGGTTGCTGGGCTTCATGTGGGTGTTCGGCGCCGGGATACACGCGCAAATTGCTCATTTGCTGACGACCTAACGGGCCACGTGGGATCATACGCTCAACAGCTTTTTGAATAACGCGCTCAGGATATTTACCATCCAAAATTTCACCTTTGGAGCGTTCTTTAATTCCACCGGGATAACCTGTGTGCCAGTAGAAGATATCGCCGTTACGTTTGTTACCTGTCAGGCGAACATCTTTCGCATTGATCACGATAACATTGTCACCGCAATCCATGTGTGGTGTATAGGTTGGCTTGTGCTTGCCGCGCAGGCGGTTGGCAACGATCGTCGCCAGACGTCCTAAAACAACGTCTTTTGCATCGACGATGAGCCATTTCTTATCGACCTCGGAGGCCTTGATTGAGTAGGTTTTCATCACTGTTTTCCTTGTTTTTTTGTTATTCCTCAGGCGGGCAAGCCCGCTACGGAGGTAATTCTGGCGCGGTTATGCGATAAAATACCCTGTCAGTCAAGAAAAAACGTGCAAAAACAGTATGATATAAATACGGTATTATATTACCTTTTAAATATGAATATCCAACAACTATAGACGTTTAGCACAGAATCCCCCTATCCTTACCTGCTAAATGAAAGGATAAAAATGTCTGAAAAACCCGCTTACGGCTTGGAAACTCTCTCGATTCACACAGGATGCGGTCCCGACCCGTCGACGGGGGCTCGCACCATTCCCATCCACCAGACAACCGCCTTCGTTTTTGATGATGCTCAGCACGGCGCGGATTTGTTTGCCTTGCGCAAAGCAGGCTTTGTTTACTCCCGCCTGACCAACCCGACCGTCGGCGCATTGGAAGAAAAACTGGCAGTGCTGGACGGTGGTTCGGGTGCAACCTGTGCGGCTTCAGGTCATGCGGCGCAGCTTCTGGTTTTATCCGCCCTGATGTCACCGGGCGATCATGTCGTTAATAGCTGCAAGCTCTATGGCGGTTCGGTCAACCAGTTTGCTCAGATATTCCCTGACATGTTCGGCTGGGAAAACACGACCTTTAATCCTGATAAACCCGAAGAAGCCCGCGCGGCGATTACCCCGAAAACCAAAGCGATTTTT
>DAOPJS010000097.1:0-5224 GCA_035399785.1 Alphaproteobacteria bacterium | reverse complement strand
AAAAAAGCCAATCCAACCCCGTCTAAGACAACCCATCACGTAATGCTGGAGATTTTATGGACCGTCGTCCCTGTCGTCATTTTGATTGTGATCGCCGTCCCGTCATTCAAAATGCTTTATTATTTAGATCGTACAGAAGAGCCTGATATGACCCTGAAAGTCACAGGATACCAGTGGTATTGGGGCTATGACTACCAGGACAATGAAGGTGTCAGCTTTCTTTCCTATATGATCCCTGAAGACCAGATTGACGAGTCAAAAGGTCAAAGACGCCTGCTATCAACGGATAACCCTGTGGTTTTGCCGATTGACACCAATATCCAGATCATCGTGACAGCAGCGGATGTGATCCACTCTTTCACTGTCCCTGCCCTTGGTTTCAAGAAAGACGCCGTTCCCGGCCGTTTGAACGAAACATGGGTACGCATTGAAAAACCCGGCATTTACTATGGTCAATGTTCCGAAATTTGCGGAACCAACCACGCCTATATGCCGATTGAAATCAAAGCGGTAACCAAGGAAGAATTTCAGGAATGGCTGATCGAGGCCAAAGAAAAATTTGCGGCTGTGAATGACAACAGCCCTTTACAAATTGCAGCACTACAAGGAGTTAAATAATTATGGCCCACGATCATAAACCGGGATTTTTTACACGTTGGTTCATGTCCACAAACCATAAGGACATCGGAACGCTGTATATTATTTTCTCTATTGTTGCTGCCTTATTCGGCGGCTGGTTTTCGATGATGATGCGTCATGAGCTGGGCGACCCCGGCCTGCAGCTGGCAGAAAACGGCCAACAATGGAATGTCTGGATTACCGCCCATGGATTGATCATGGTGTTCTTCGTCGTGATGCCGGGGCTTATCGGCGGGTTTGGTAACTGGTTTGTGCCGTTGATGATCGGCGCACCCGATATGGCGTTTCCACGTTTGAACAATATTTCTTTCTGGCTGATTGTTCCTGCCTTCTTGCTTTTGGTAGCCTCTGCTTTTGTCGGTGTCGGCGCCGGAACAGGCTGGACAGTTTATCCGCCGCTGTCGAGTTTAACGGGACATCCCGGAGCCTCGGTCGATATGGCGATCTTCGCGCTTCACTTAGCGGGGGCAAGCTCGATCCTCGGCGCAGCAAACTTTATTACCACCATCTTCAATATGCGTGCACCCGGCATGACATTGCACAAAATGCCCTTGTTTGTCTGGTCGATGCTGGTTACCAGCTTCCTGCTGGTTTTATCCCTGCCTGTTTTGGGCGGCGCGATTACCATGCTGCTGACCGACCGTAACTTCGGCACGCATTTCTTTAACCCTGAGGGCGGCGGCGACCCGATCCTTTACCAGCACTTGTTCTGGTTCTTCGGTCACCCTGAAGTGTATATTATGATTTTACCTGCTTTCGGTATTGTCTCTCACATTGTGGCAACGTTCTCCCGCAAGCCTGTCTTTGGTTATCTGGGGATGGCTTATGCGATGGTGGCGATTGGTTTCGTCGGCTTTATCGTTTGGGCACACCACATGTATACCACCGGTATTTCCGTTAATACGCAGGCGTACTTTACTGCCGCAACATTGATTATTGCCGTACCGACAGGGATCAAAATCTTCTCATGGATTGCGACGATGTGGGGCGGTTCGATCAGTTTCAAAACACCTATGCTATGGGCGATCGGCTTTATCTTCCTGTTTACCGTCGGCGGTGTGACAGGGGTGGTTCTGGCCAATGCAGGGATGGATACGTCTTTGCATGATACATATTATGTTGTTGCCCACTTCCATTACGTACTGTCTCTTGGCGCTGTTTTTGCCTTGTTTGCAGGATTTTATTACTGGATCGGTAAAATGTCCGGCCGTCAGTATCCTGAATGGGCAGGTAATCTGCATTTCTGGGTAACCTTTATCGGCGTTAATCTGGTTTTCTTCCCGCAGCACTTCCTGGGGCTTGCCGGTATGCCGCGTCGTTATGTGGACTATCCCGCGCCGACAATCCCTGAAGAGATGATCGGGCCATTCCACAATCCGATTGAAAAAATCAAATGGATTATCGCGAATGAAGATTACGGTTATCACCTGTGGAACTATGTTTCGACGCTGGGTGCCTATATTTCAGGTTTCAGTGTGGTGATTTTCCTTTGTGTTGTTTTCTACACCTTGTTCTTTGGCCGTAAAGTCGGTGCGAATTACTGGGATGTTGAGCCGCAAACAATGACTTTTGAATGGACGCTGTCTTCACCGCCGCCATTCCACCAGTTTGAAATACAGCCTACGATGAAATAGAACTTGAAAGCCCCTTACCCAAGGGGCTTTTTTTCTACCCTGCGCCGATGCAAGGGCAATATTGTTGATTCCTCTTGCTGTCAGGCAAAAAAACTGCTTTTTTGCCAGCTATGAAACAAGCAATGACCAAAACCCTGTTAGACCAATTTTATGACGAAGTGCCCAAGGCCCGTCAGGAAATTTATAATGTCGGACAGCCAACCCCCTTGGAAAAAATCCTCCTGAACGGCGAGAATTTTGATGTCTATATCAAGCGGGAAGATTTGGGACCTATTAATGCCTATAAATGGCGGGGTGGGTATAATGCGGTTTTGAACCATCACAAAAATGGCGGTAGTGATATCATCGTTGCCGCAAGCGCGGGTAACCACGCGCAAGGCGTTGCCTTGGCCGCACGTAAATTAGGGCTTCAGGCCAAGATTTTTATGCCCCTGGCTGCGCCGATGATGAAACAAAAGGCCGTCCAGCGCCATGGCGGCGATAATGTTGAATTAATCCTGACAGGGGATACCTATAACGAGGCAGGTGACGCTGCCAAGGCCTATGTCAAGGAAACGGGCTATACCTATATTCATCCGTTTGATGATCTGTACACTATGGCCGGTCAGGCGATGATTGCCGACGAGGTTATTAATTCCGGCGAAGGGCCTTTTGATTACGTCTTCCTGCAAATAGGCGGCGGCGGTATGGCGGGCGCGGTTTCCAGTTGGCTGAAGAAAAAATGGCCGGCAATCAAAGTCATCGGCGTCGAAGGGGTTGATCAGGCCTCCATGAAAGCATCGGTCGAGGCAGGAAAACCTGTTACCCTTAACAGCGTTGATACATTTTGTGACGGCACCGCGGTCACGCGCCCCGGCGATATCACCTTCGAGATTTGCCAAAACAGCATTGATGAATTTATCACGGTGACAAACGAGGAAGTCTCCGCCGCCATTCAGCAATTATGGGATGCCAAACGCATCATTCCTGAACCTTCAGGCGCCATGGGCATTGCGGGTCTGAATCAATATGCGGAAACACATAAAAACGAAATGGCCGGAAAAAAAGTGCTTTGCATTATTTGCGGCGCCAATATGGATTTCAGCAAATTATCATTGATTGCCGGAAAATCTGCTATCGGGGCGCATCGCCGCCGTTACTACCGTCTGGAATTGCCGGAAGAAAACGGATCGCTTCTGAAAGTCTTGGAAAATCATTTCAAGGATATCAATGTATCCGAATTCATGTACGGCAAAACTCACGAAACAAAGGCATGGCAAACCATCGCCATTGATGCCAAGCCCGAAGAATTCAACCGTGTTGAAAACAGCCTGAAAACGGCGGGGATTGGTTTTGCCGATATCTCACTGGACGCCGATATCCGCTATAAGATCATTAATTATAATCCGTCCCTGTTCCATGACCCGATTTTCATGACCATCCATTTTCCGGAAAGAAAGGGTGCGCTGAGGGACTTCCTGCGGGCAATCTCCCCCGTGGCCAATATTTGTTACTTCAATTACGCCTATTCAGGGGAAGCCATCGGACGGGCGTTGATGGGATTTGAATTTACCTCTTCTGAAAACAGGCAAGAATTCCTTGAGACGATCAAGAACACCGTTGCAACCTGTAAGGAAATTGATCCCGAGACAGCCAGACGCATCTTGAAACATTAGGATTTTTCTGAACAAGGCCTTCCCTTTTGACCTGCGGACAGGTATTAAAAGACGTATGAGTGATGTTTCCGCCACAACCATTTCGACCACGCAGGAAGCCCGCGTTTCCGACTATTTTGCGCTGCTGAAGCCTAAGGTTATGAGCCTTGTGGTTTTCAGCGGATTTGCGGGCCTTTGGGTGGCACCGCAGGCAGGAGATCTGCACCCCGTTCTGGCAATTACCGCAATGATATGTCTGGCCGTCAATGCGGGCGCGGCAGGCGCCATCAACATGTGGTTTGACCGCGATATCGATGCGGTGATGAAACGGACAAAAAACAGACCCTTGCCCAAAGGGATTGTTGACCCTGATGAGGCGCTGAGCTTTGGCATTGTTCTGTCCGTTTTATCCGTCATGACCATGGGCGTGGCCTTGAACTGGACGGCGGCGGCCCTTTTGGCCTTTGCCAATGTTTTTTACGTTGTTGTTTATACAATCTGGCTGAAGCGCCTGACGCCGCAAAATATCGTGATCGGCGGCGCGGCAGGCGCTTTTCCGCCGATGATCGGCTGGGCAGCAGTCACAGGAGATATCACGGCGGCCTCTATCGCGCTTTTTGCCATTATCTTTTTCTGGACACCGCCGCATTTCTGGGCGCTCGCGCTTTTTGCCAATGAAGATTACAAACGCGCCAAAGTTCCGATGTTGCCTGTAACGCATGGGGAAAAACATACGAAGCTCCAGATGCTGGTTTATTCGATCCTGATGGTTCCTGTTTCTGTCAGCCCTTACTTTCTGGGGGTTTCGGGCATAGGCTATCTGGCGAGCGCCGCCCTGCTCAGTCTGTTTTTTGTCTATACAGCTGTGCGCGTGTTTTTGGAAGCAGAAGGAAATTATAAATCGGCCAAGTTGATGTTCGGGTATTCCGTTTTTTACCTGTTCGCAATCTTTTTGGCCCTGATGATAGATAAAGTGTAAAACATGCCGATAGAAGTCTTGCATAAATTGAAAAAGAAAAAAAATCTTGCGGTTTTGGCCCTGATTTTCGGATGGGTTGCCCTGATCTGGATTGTGACGATCATCAAAATCAAAAACGGTGGTTAGTATGTACCCCAAATATATGCCTGAATGCGTGATGATAACCGGTGCCACCGGTGGCTTTGGTCAGGCTTTTGCCGCGCGTTTTGCGGCGGCGGGTTGTAAGCTGGTCTTACATGGGCGCAGCCTCGAAAAACTGGATGCCATTGCAGAGAAACTGAACGTTCCGGTTCATAAGTTAGTCTTTGATTTGAAGGACAAGCAGGCCACGATCGAGC
>DAOPJS010000096.1:0-5227 GCA_035399785.1 Alphaproteobacteria bacterium | reverse complement strand
ATGACGCGACAATTTTATATGTTGGTGATTACATTGACCGCGGCCCCGACAGCAGGGGCGTGATTGACTTGCTGGTTGAACGGGAATTATATGCGCCGCAATTCAGGCATGTTTTCCTGCTCGGTAATCATGAAGATGCGATGTATAACGAATTTATGGCCGAACCGCAGGGGCATCGTCAGGACTGGCTGCAATGGGGCGGGGCGGAAGCGGTCGAAAGTTACGGTGTCGAGATTGATAAGAGCAAAGCTTACGGCCCGCAGGCAGAGCGTATCGCCGCCGAGTTAAAAGAGGCGCTGCCGCTGATCCATCATGAATTTTTTAAAAACCTGAAGCTTTATTATGAAGTGGATGATTATCTTTTTGTGCATGCAGGGATCAGGCCGGGCGTGCCGATTGAAAAACAAACCAAGCAGGATTTAACCTTCACGCGGGAGCCGTTCATGAGCTTCGAAGGTCATCATCCGCAGCGCGTGGTGCATGGCCATACCGCCACCCGCACGCAGAAAATTGATATCCGCCCGAACCGCATCAATGTTGATACGCATCATTACGGCGGCGGCCCACTGACCTGCGCGGTCATTGAGGGCGAAGATGTGCGGGTGATTGAGGTTTTAAGGGATTAAACCAATCCCAAACGTTGTTCCAGCATGCCGACAAAAATGTGTCCCATGGTGATGTGCATTTCCTGAATGCGTCCCGGATCGGTTTCGGGGATGAGAAGCATGAGGTCACAAAGCGGGGGCATTTTACCGCCCGTCTCCCCCGACCAGCCGACGGTCTGCATGCCCATGCGGCGGGCCTTTTTCAGGCCGTTCAAGATATTTTCGCTATTGCCCGAAGTGCTGAGGCCAACGGCCAAATCACCTGCATAGCCAAGGGCGCGCACCTGACGCTGGTAAATCTGGTCAAAGCCGTAATCATTGGCGGTGGCGGTCAACGCCGAGGAGTCCAAAGACAGCGCCAGCGCCGCAATGGGGGAGCGTTCCTTGTGCAGTTTCACGGCCATTTCAGCGGCGATATGCTGAGAGTCCGCGGCGGAGCCGCCATTGCCGAAAAACAAAATCTTGTTCCCGCGTTTAATAACTTCTTCGGCCATATCAACCATTTTTTGAATGGTTTCAAACTGGGTGGCAAAAGTTTTGGCCGCAACCTTGGTATGTGCCATCGTTATTTTTGTCCAGTATTCCAGATCGTCATAGCCCTTTGTCGGGGCGCCGAATTCTGCCTGCTTTGTTTCTAAATCAACCATGATATTTTTCTTTCTTGTCCTGCCGCTTACGGGCATGGCTGTTATTATAGTGAGCTGTTGTAAAAAAGCTGATCCTCTGTCAGCTGAAACCCGATTTGCACCTGATAGGCGGGAACAGTGCCGTCATCATTCAAAGGCAGTTTCTGGCGAATGGTATCAACCACACTCATGTGATCTTCCTCCGCCGTATAAGTGAAAGAGGCGGCGAAAAGTTCACGCGCCAGTTCATTCCCCTCAGAATCCATCACAGCGATAAAATACGGATAGGCAAAGAAGGGACGATCACCGTTTTTGCGGCGGGCCTTCGGTCCCAATTGCCCGTCAAAAGACAGATCAATCCGCATGGTCAAAAATTCACCGTCCAAAGTGCACTCGCTTTTGGTGCTCATCAAATGAACAGTTGATATTTCGGTTTCTTTTGACGGGTTTTCCATGTCTTCGAATTCGCTCATGCTGTCCAGCTGTGGGTCAACCATGATCGACGGGCAGGCATCCCCCGCCAAAGTCACGGGCGCCTCTGCCGGTTTGGCGGCATTATCGGAAGATTTCATATCCCCGACTTTTTCGTCTATAGAGGTGGCAAAATTGCCGAAATCACGCTGGATCCCCTCAAGCGTACTGCCGCAAGCGGACAATAATAAAGAGGAGGCGGCAACCATGGATAAAAGGCGATAATTCATAAGCACGAGATTAGGCAACCGAGAGTAAATTGACAAGACAATATCCAGCATTAAGGATGGATTTATAACAGTTTAGCTTTTATAACAGGCGGTATGAGTGATAGTTCCAAACGCAATATGAAAATTATTCTGGCCAATCCGCGCGGCTTTTGCGCAGGCGTTGACCGCGCCATCCAGATTGTGGAAAAGGCGCTGGAGAAATATGGCGCCCCTGTCTATGTCCGCCACGAAATTGTTCATAATAAATATGTCGTTGAAGGCCTGCGCGCCAAGGGCGCGGTTTTTGTCGAGTCTTTAAATGAAATTCCCAATGACGGCCAGCCGGTGATTTTTTCCGCCCATGGCGTGCCCAAGCGCGTGCCCGAAGAAGCACAAAAGCGCGAAATGTTTTTTATCGATGCGACCTGCCCATTGGTGAGTAAAGTTCACCGCGAAGCCGAACGTCATTTTGAGGCAGGGCGGCAAGTGATCCTGATCGGTCATGCCGGACACCCCGAAGTAGAGGGAACGATGGGGCAATTACCAAATGGCGCGGTGCTTTTGGTAGAAACTGTTGATGATGTCGGCAGATTGCAGGTGGAAAATCCCGATAACCTTGCCTATTGCACGCAGACAACCCTGTCGGTGGATGATACGGCGGATGTCGTTGCGGCGTTGCAACAGCGTTTTCCATCGATGGCGGGACCGCATAAGGAAGATATTTGCTATGCAACCACAAACCGTCAGGCCGCCGTCAAGGAAATTGCCAAGGAATGCGACGCGATGATTGTGATCGGCGCGCCGAATTCATCCAATTCCAACCGATTGGTGGAAGTGGGATTAAGTTATGGCGCAGAAAAATCCATGCTGGTGCAGCGCGGCGCGGATATTGATTGGGAATGGTTGGAAGGGGTGGAAACGCTGGGCTTAACCGCAGGGGCATCAGCGCCCGAAGTCTTGGTGGAAGAAGTGATTGATGCCATCGCCGAAAAATATCAGGTCAGTGTCGAAACAAAATCCATCACCGAAGAAAACGTTGTCTTCAATATTCCCAGAATTTTGAGAGAAGCCGAAGAAAAGAAAAGCGCGTAAGTACGATGCCGATTATTATTTCCGAATTTAATGACATTAAAAACAAGGTCATCACCCTGATGGGGATGTCAGGGGTGGGGAAGACCTATTTATCAATGATGCTGGCGCGCAATGGTTGGCTACATTATTCCTGCGATTATGAAATCGGTACGCGGTATCTGGGGCAGGAAATTGAAGATACGCTGGGTGATAAAAATAAGATCGTGCCCGAAGATTTATCACAGCTGTCGCGCTATGTCGGGCAGTTGGGTGATCCCGCGAAGGGTGCGCTGACGCTTGAGGAATTCAAACGTCGTCAAAAAGCCTATTACGATGCGGAGTGCCGATCTTTAAGCGAGTTAAAAAAAGTGGTGGCGCAGGCACACAAGGACGGTTTTACGCATGTGGTTAATGATTCAACGGGAAGCCTGTGTGAAATTGACGATGATATCTTGTTGGACAGTATCGATGAAAACTCCCTGATTGTTTATATCAAGGCGAGCGCCGAGGAAGAAAAAGAAGTGTTGAAACGGGCGCAGGAATATCCCAAGCCGATGTTCTTTTCACCCGAGCGTTTTGATTACTGGCTGGAAGAATATATGGCGGATAAAAATCTCTCCCGCACCGAAGAAATGGACGGTAATGATTTTGCCCGCTGGGTTTTTCCGCGCCTGTTTGAAAACCGCCTGCCGAAATATCAACGCATTGCTGATAAATACGGTGTGACGATCCCGTCGGAAAAATTTCACGGTATTACAAATGCGGATGACTTCCTTAATGTCATCATCGCCCATCTGCCGGAGAAATATAAAGACTGATGAGCATAACAATCTATACAGACGGGGCGTGCAGCGGAAACCCGGGCCCGGGCGGATGGGGCGCACTGTTGA
The DNA here is from genome assembly GCA_035399785.1 of Alphaproteobacteria bacterium. GTDB lineage: Bacteria > Pseudomonadota > Alphaproteobacteria > Micavibrionales > Micavibrionaceae. The sequence goes on along the minus strand of DAOPJS010000096.1, from coordinate 1,355 downwards.
TGTGGAACGGCCATGAAAAGGAATTGTCGGGCGGTGAGCTGGAAACCACCAATAACCGCATGGAAATGACAGCCGTCATCAAGGCGTTGGAAGCCTTAAAAAAAGAAAAAGCCGCCGTGACAATTTACACCGACAGCAAATATGTTTTACAGGGCGCGACTGAATGGATGACGGGTTGGAAAGCGCGCGGATGGAAAGGCGCGGATAAAAAACCCGTCAAGAATCAGGATTTGTGGCAGCAGATCGATTCGCTAATTCAGCAGCATTCGGTGAAATTTGTTTGGGTGAAGGGGCATAACGGCGACGAATTCAACGAGCGTGTGGATAAGTTAGCCGTGGCAGCGATTCCAAAGAGTTAGCATTTCTTATCCACAGAATACTTGGCAGTTACCCACAGGGCGAAATTTTCCGTTAAGATTCCGTTAATAATTAGACCCCAAGCTGGAACTATCCGGGGCATTCAGCTCTTGGATAGGAAAAGGAGGCTTATCATGGTCAATACGCTAAAAAGTAATGATAACCAAGTGAACTCTAAAGTGCTTCTTCCGCTACCGCCTGAAAACAAAGGCGCTTATCCGGAAATGGAAATCTATGCGCGCTTTATGCGCCATCTTCGTATGGTGCCCAACAGCCAGATGGAAATTAAGGTTCTTTCCGCCATTCAATTTACCGCCGATATGATTGATATCAGTGATGCGTTGGTGGCAAAGACGTTGGTTGATCTGGGGCTGCGGGCGCCGCGTAAATCATTTCCGTCTGAGTATCTGGAATTTGTTGATAAGAGCCTGCTCAGAACAGGCTGGCAAGTCGGCGGCCCGACACAAGGGGCGGCCGAGTTGAAACTCTACTGGGATGATATCGGCGAAGACAAATTCGCTGCATTCAGACGCGATATCCCTGTGGCGGTGGAAACGGTCTTCGTTGAGACCTGATTAATCGTTCAGGTCGTATTGATGGCGACCCAGCGGGGTATATTCTTCCTTCGGCGCATCACGCTGTGACGGGGGAACGGAGCCGCCGAACAGATTGCTGAACCAGCCGCCGTCATCGTTACCCGCGCCCTCATCCAGATTATCGCTCAAGATGCGGGAGAGAAGATCATCAAAACCGTTTTCAGGGGCATAGCTGGTGAAGTTACCGTAGGAACGTCCGCCTTTGGACTGTGCCCGCATCATCACTTCCTTCCACACAACCGCAGGGGCAGATCCACCCGTTAAACGTTTGGTCGGGGAGTTATCATCATTACCGAACCAGATAGCGCCGGCATATTTATCGGTAAAGCCGATAAACCATGCGTCACGAAAATCTTGTGAAGTTCCTGTTTTTCCTGCAGCAGGATAGGGGATGGCGGCGGC
>DAOPJS010000095.1:0-5339 GCA_035399785.1 Alphaproteobacteria bacterium | reverse complement strand
GATATATATTACGAAAAACATCGCCGCAATCAGGCCGACGATAATAAAACTCTGCACTACCGCAACGCGCAGGGCCAACCGATAACCATCGCGATAATACTCATTTCGCAGGACAGTCATGCCCAAGCCGCTCATATCCTGATTTTCGGACTTGGTTTGCTGAACCTTACCCGGTTTTCCACGCATAGGAGATCTTCCCGCAGGGCGCAAATTTCTTGGGTTCGAGGGTTTTTCCTGTGGTTTATCTGTCATATATCTATTGGAATTAAATCTCAGGCGGTTAATACTTACTATCTACCAGAAATATCTGGCAAAAACTACTCTATATGATCATTTGATCACAACCAGACTGTAAACCACAAATTTAGGATTATCATCATAAATTCGTCGGAAACATTTCATTCGTGCGTTTCACTACAATATTGTGATAAAATTTTATGAGTGAGAGTTCATTTTGAAAAATCAGAGGGTTAGTGAAGCTGATCCTACGACGTTATTGAGGGCACAAAAGAGCACTATGCAATTATTGCATTCGACGCAACCAATTGTTTTAAAAGGGTTTTTCTTGATCCTTTGTTTCGCTGTGTGTGCATCTTTCTCACTCCCGGCCCGCGCTGCAACATTAACCGCCGATCAAATCGCCCAGCTCACCAAATCAGGTAATGTAACAGGCGCCGCCAGCGCCCTTTCGAGTCAGTCAGGTCTCTCACTCTCTAATGCAACAAAGCTTATTCAAAGCCTGCAAGGCGGAAAAATTGATATTGGCAGCGCAACAAACCTGATCAGCGGCGCCCTTGGCGGGCAGACTGTAAATGCCGGCAATCTGACCAACATCACCCAGATGCTGCAAGGACTGCAAAACGGACAGGCAACCCCGGCCGCTATTTCAGGATTAATCAGCAAAGTTGCCGGCGGCGCTTTACCCCCGGAGCTAGGGAAAGCTCTTGGTGCGATCGGCCAACTTGGAAACCTGACTAATATAAACAGCATTGCCGATGTTTTCAAAAATCCGGCAGCCATTAAAACAATTACCGACGCCCTTGGAAAAGCCGGCCTTCCGGCTGATGCAACGAAAGCACTAGGCGCTATTGGCAGTATCACGCAACTTGTTTCAAATCCTCAGGCTCTTTTACAAAACCCGACCGCTCTGGCGGGGGCAATTCAAAATGTATTAAAAGCTGTCGCGCCAAATTTAGCAAAACAGCTTGAAAGTTTGACAGGTGGCTTAACCAAGGCTCTCACTTCTTTACTTGGCGGCGGCCAACAACCGCCGACACAACCCCCTCCCACTTCGGGCGGAAGCTGTGGTGCAGCATGCAACAGTTGCCGAAATTGTGTTCCTCATATTCACAAAAACCACGAAGCGATCAGAGCGCATGTTACGTCCGAATTTGAGCAACACAGAACATGGATTGTATCAACTTTTTTCACAGACCATGTTTTACCCTCTATGCAACTAATGACTACTGAATTTGCCAGCAACATGATGCAGCAAGTTCAAGCTATCGGATCTTTTTTTGATGCCAAGCAGCAATTGGAAACACAACGTCTTTTCCAACAGATGAAAGCGCAAACTAACAAAGATTATCAGCCAAGTGTCAGTATGTGTACAATAGGCACTAATATGCGATCACTGGCCGCATCGGAGCGTCAAACAAATCTTGGGCAAGTTGCTTTTGCAAACAGAATGCTCCAGCGCCAGACACTCTCAGGTGACAACATATCTACATTTGGTACAGAGACAGACAGACGCAGCCGTCTGGATATGTTCATTAAAAATTTCTGTAACAAGGAAGATCATGCAGGCGGTCTCGAAAAACTTTGTGCAAGCGGCGGCACCAATAAAAAACAAATCAATATGGATGTCGACTACACCAGTGCCTTTGAGAATAAATTGACATTAAAATTGAATCTGACCGAGGAAGGAAAAGACGAAGTCACCGATGATGAAGAAAATATATTTGCCTTAAGCACCAATCTTTTCGGTAATAATGTTCCTTTCCCGATTAAATCGGAATTCATGCTCGACGCACAAAAAAATCCGACGGCGCATGCTGATTGGTATCTGGACTTCCGTTCTTTAATTGCCAAACGCTCCGTTGCCCAAAATTCTTTTGCCGCCATTACGGCCATGAAGTCCGAAGGAAATGACGAAGTTGCCCCGTTCTTAAAAGCAATTTTATTGGAATCAGGTGTTGAACCGACCGTCATTGAAGAAAGATTGGGAGAAAAACCAAGCTACTTTGCCCAAATGGAGGTCATGACAAAAGACCTTTATCAAAATCCGACTTTCTACGCCAATTTGTATGACAAACCGGTTAATATAGAGCGCAAAGCCGTTGCCCTGCAGGCAATTGAATTGATGCAGGACCGCGATATTTATAAGAGCTTATTACGAAGCGAAGCTGTTCTTGCCACTTTGGTTGAAACCATGTTGGCAGAAGAACAGGCAAACGTTTCAAGAAACTTGGACAACATCACTCTCTTCAGTGAACGCCGGGCGGGAGGAGAATGATGAATATTAAACGCATCATATTCTCGGCTTTGTTCGTCTTTTCTTTTATGATGGCGCCTCTTCCGTCAAAGGCAGCAGGGCTTGATGCAAATTCGATTGCCACAATGTTCAGTAGCGGCAATATTACCAGCCAAACTCAGGCGGCAACGGCTTTGGCAACTCAAGCCAACATTCCTCTGGCTGACGCGACAAAAATTCTGCAAAACCTGCAATCAAGCCCTATCTCTTCGGCGGCTCCAATCATCAGTCAATTGATGAGCGGTAACTTAAGCAGTGGAATTACCAAAGCCTTAACGGATCCGACAATTTTAAAATCCTTAAATGGGATTTTGCCTACAGGGGCACAAAATGTTATGACACAGTTGGCCTCCCTGACAAAGCTTGCTGATCCGAACCTTCTGAAAAACCCGGCCGCCGCCGCAACAGCAATCCAATCCATTCCTAAAACGGTGGCCCCCAATCTTGCAAATCAGCTATCCGCTCTGACCAGCGCACTATCTGGCGGTTTAACGGGCGCTCTGACCAGCGCTTTAGCAAGTGCCGCAAGCTCTACAAGCACGGCCGCAACAGCGGCCGCAGGCGGTGGTGGCGGTGGCGGCAGCGGAAAATATGAAATTTTGCCGCGCGATCCGAAAGACAAACCTGTTAATAAACCACAATGCAACATGGCTCCTTGTCAGGAAAAAATTTGCACCTGCAGAAAGCCTATTGAAAACAATCATATTAAAATCCGCACTCATACGACGGATGAATTTATCAAACACCGTAACTGGATGATTGATGAATTTTTCACCAAACATATCCTGCCGGCCATGATGTTGATGACATCACAGCTATCCACGGTGGCCGTACAACAGGTTCAGATCATCGGTACGTTTTTCGATGCCAAACATCAATTGGAAACCCAGCGCCTGTTCCAACAAATGATGGCCGAGACACACAGGGATTACCAACCCAGCGAGGGAATGTGTGAGGTCGGCACAAGTATTCGATCTCTGGCGACATCCTCCAGAAAATCAGATCTGGTTCATGTTACTTTTTCCAACCGTGTGACGGCCAGACAGCTGAGAAACGGTGATACGTTAGCCGGTACAGGACCCAACTCAGACATCGACAGCCGTATAGAACGTTTCAAAAAAACCAGTTGTAACGCGAGTGATAATTCAAGCGGTCTCAGCCTTCTCTGCTCAACAGGCAGCCCTGCAGGTACTTCAGCAAGTGCTTCAAATACAGGTAGCGGCAGCGGATCAGGATCGGGCGGCGGATCAGGCTCCGGTAGTGGCACAGGATCAGGAAGCGGTTCCGGCAGCGGCACTGGCACAGGATCAGGTACAGGCTCCGGCAGCGGGTCGGGATCGGGCGGCGGCTCAGGCGGGGGTTGTGAAAGTACTTTTTCAGTCCGTGATAACCTTCCTGAAGGTGGGGACGGCTTTAATTTAAAACAATTCGATATCATCGAATATAACACAGGCGAAGACTACGTGAATTCAACGGGGAACTACACGGTTCCATGTAACGGTGAATATAATTTCAGCGGCAGCTCGGTCACTGTTGATCCGCTGAAGGCCGAATTATCCATTCAGAAGAACGGTCTGGCGATTGAAACAGCAACAAATGATGTTCCAAGTCGTCAAAATATGGCCGTAAATATCACTGTCGACTTAAAAGAAGGTGATGTTATAAGCCTGTTCACAGGACAGGTTCTGGGTAATGCCAGCCATACATTCCGTGGCCGATTAATTGCCGAAGATACCGGCGGTTCCGGTAGCGGCAGCGGCAGTGGTTCCGGCTCAGGGTCGGGATCGGGCAGCGGCTCCGGTACAGGTTCAGGAAGTGGTAGTGGTAGTGGTTCCGGCAGCGGTAGTGGCTCGGGTTCCGGTAGCGGCACAGGGGCCGTCGCAAAAGATCGCACCAATAAGGATGTCGATTTCACCAAAACAATTGCCACTAAAATGACAATTGATGCGGACTTCACCAGTGACGGTTCAGGAACTGTCACCCCTGATGAGGAAGACGTTTTTGCCTTAACCGCCAATCTGTTTGCGCATGAACCTCTTCCTGCCGTCGCAAGAAAAATTCTGGCGACTGATGAAGGAAAGCCTCGTGCCGAGGCATATCGTTATATGGATCTGCGCTCTGTTGCCGCGAAAAGAAGTGTAGCTGAAAACTCCATGGCCGCCATGGTGGCAGAGCGCGCCAAAGGCGATAAGGAAGCAGCGCCATTCTTGAAAAAACTGGTAACTGAATTGGGTGTGAAAGAAACCGAAGTTGAAGAAATATTGGGTAAACAACCCAGCTATTACGCACAGATGGAAGTTTTAACAAAAGATATTTATCAAAACCCTGTTTTCTATACAGAGCTGTATGACAAACCGGCCAACGTTTCCAGAAAAGGTGTTGCCATACGCGCCTTGAACCTTATGCAGGAACGCGACTTTTACAGAAGCCAGCTTAGAACAGAGGCAACATTGGCCGTTATTTTGGAAACAATGTTGATGGAAGAACATAACCGCGTCAGCGCTGCACTGGCTGACCTGGAGCCGGAGGGAGAAACAAATGAATAAAATTTCTCGCCTACGCTATTTATTTGTTCTACTGACTTTGGTCTTTGCCTGCCTGTTGGTATTCCCGAATATTTCACAGGCAGCTTGTTGCTCTCCTATATGTATAGCGCCCCCCCCTGCTCCAAGTTGCGGGTGTTGTTCTACCCCTGTTGGAAATTGTCAATCTTTCTGTCAATGCGTATCCGATGCAGAAACAGGCAGATCCGATAAACCCGAAACCACAACGGGTCACGTCAGTGAAGAATTCAGAAAACATCGCA
>DAOPJS010000094.1:0-5369 GCA_035399785.1 Alphaproteobacteria bacterium | reverse complement strand
TATGCTTGATGGTATGGATGGTTTGGCGGCGGGCTTTGTCGCTGTGGCTTTGGGGTGGTTAATGCTTGCCGCCCATATGGCGGGGTATACGCTTTATTTCTGGGCCATGCTGTTTTTATTGGTGCCTGTTTTGGGTTTTCTTGTTTTTAACGCCCGTCACCCTTTCCGAAAAAAAGCCGCTTTATTTTTGGGGGATGCGGGATCTTTATCCTTGGCATTAATTCTGGGTTGGTTTGCCATTAAAATGGCGCAGCCACAGGTGCCGCAACAAATTATGCCGGCTGTGGTTATTATCTGGATCATGACCGTACCGATCATGGATACCTTTGCCATTTTCTTTACCCGGATGAAACAGGGGCGCAGTCCTTTTGATGCAGATCGTCTGCATATCCATTATAAAATTCAGGATATGGGAATAGACGCAAAATACGTTACGCCCATTATTTGGGGGTTGGCCTTTGTGACGGGGGGAATTGGTTATCTTGGCATCAAGATAGGTATTCCCGAATATGTCCTGCTTTACAGCTGGTCTGCCATCCTTGCCGGATACACTTACTACCGTATCAAGAAAGATGCCTAGCGTGAAAAACGCTGCATCACGGTTGTTGCCACCAAATCTCCCGTGACATTCAATGTTGTGCGGCACATATCAAGGATACGGTCGACCCCAAGGATAATACCGATACCTTCGGGCGGGACGCCTATCCCCGATAAAATTGTCGCCAGTACAATAATGCCGACACCGGGGGTCGCGGGTGTGCCGATGGATGCGCCGACGGTCGTGATCATCAACATAAAAATTTCCCCGGTGGTAAGATCAACGCCGAATAATTCGCACAGGAATAAAGCGGCCGCCGCCTGATATAGCGCCGTGCCGTCCATATTGATAGTAGCGCCAAGCGGTATTACAAAACGGGATATTTTCTCATCGACCTTCAAGTTTTCTTCCGCGGCCTTTAAGGTAAAAGGCATCGTCGCGGCCGAGCTGGAGGTTGAAAAAGCAAAAATCTGCGTATTTCTGATTGCGCGCAGGAAGTGCAGCGGGTCACGTTTGGCGATGACGGTAACAATGATCATGTAAACCATAAGCATGCCGAAAAGTCCCAAAAGGACACACAGCATATAGGCGCCGACACCGGTAATGGTATCAATACCTATTTGGATGGTGATATTACAAATCAAACCAAAAACGGCATAGGGGGCCAGAACCATGGCCCATTCAATTACTTTCATACAGGCGGCTTGTCCGAATTCACACAAATCCGCAAAAGGCTTTCCCGTTGCCTTCGGTAAACTGAGCATGATGATGCCGACCAGAATTGAAAAGACGACAATCTGCAGCATATTTTTTTCCAGACTGGCTTCGGTGAAATTAACGGGCACCATATTTTCAATGCGCTGCGGGATCGTTAATTGATCAAAAACTTCATATGGACTATCGGTTGATTGCATGATGTTGGAAACAAATTCTGAGTCAATGTATTGCCCCGGGTTTACTGCCTGAACAATAAAAACGCCGATAGAAATGGCAATGAATGTTGTAATTACGAAATAGGGAATAATTTTTGCGCCCATCGTTTTTAAAAAATGTAGGGAGCCGCTGTCGATGACCCCTAAAATGATCGAGCTGATGACCAAGGGAATAACAACCATGTTCAAAAGCCCCAGAAAAATGACACCCGGCAGGGCGATCCATTCGCCTAATGCGGTCGCGCTGTCTTTCGAAACAAGTGCCAGCCCGCTTGGGGATAACATCAGCCCCAACCCGATCCCCAAGGCCATGCCGATCAGGATTTTGATCCATAGAGTTTTGTCGGTTTTTGGTATATTATGGGTCATATGAGGGGTCCTTTTTCATTAACTCATTAATTTTTCTAAATAAATTTTAGCAAGACTCGGGAAGCGTTAACAATATTTTAATAGGTTTGTAACCTCTTTGCAGTACAATAAAGGGCTTAAAAGTATTTTTTGGGTAAAATTGGGGCAAGCGGCATTGGCATATCAATCAGAAACAGATGATCTTGGCTCGGTGGGTGACGAACGTGAAAATCGTTTGCCGCATAATTTTTCTACTGACATAGGTTTCATAAATGCGGCGATGCGCAGCTTTCCCCCGCATAATTATTCTTCGCCAGATATATCGGCTTTATTATCGGCGACATCAACCTATGCGAAGGGCTTGCCAAGCGACCCGGGGTTGACGTCAGGCTCCACATGGGAGCAATGGATATATACAGGCCAATACGGAATCAATATCGGCAATCTCTGGCAGGATTTTACTGGTGAGGGGATTCGTGTAGCGGTTATCGATGATGGTTTTAATTATAACCATAGCGAACTTGCCGCGAATTTTCGTACCGATCTGGATTATGATGTTCTGGATAACGATTTTGACTCCCTTAATGATCAGGACAATATACATGGTACCCTTGTATCGCAGGTCATTGTTGCAGATGATAACGGTATCGGTAATGTTGGGGTGGCTTTTGATGCAGATTTGGTTGGTGTGCGCCGCGGTTTTGGCTCTGAAGGAACAATTCAGGATACACTTGATGCCTTTGCTTATTTTTCAACAGTACAAGCGGAACGTTACGATTCTTACATAGATATTATTAATAATAGCTGGAGCGTCACGACGGCCTTTGGTGACAATAAAAAAATTGATTTTTTTGGTACGGATACTAGCGCAGTCATCAATATGATAAATTCTCTAGCTACTGGTGCTGACAATAGCTTTACAGTCTTCTCTTCAGGAAATGGACGTGAAGAAGGAATGAGCGCCAATTACAAAAACTTTCAAAATTCTCCTTATGTTATAACTGTTGGGTCTATTAATGAAGGTGGAACTTATTCTTATTTCAGCGAGGCAGGTGCAAATGTATTAATTACTGCTCCTGGTGAAGATATACGTTTGTCAAACGCTTTTGACAACGGAAGCGGTACATTGGTTAGCGGCACGTCATTTTCAGCGCCGCTTGTGTCAGGTGTCCTTGCTTTAATGCTAGAAGCTAATAATAGCCTTACCTACAATGAAGCGCAGGAAATTTTAGCAATCACTGCTCGCCAGATTGATGTTAGTGGTACTGGTTGGGCCGATAAAGGGTGGCAGTATAATGGTGCAACAAATATCAATGGCGGCGGCATGCATTTCAGCCACGATTACGGTTTCGGTCTTGTGGATGCCCATGCAGCAGTTAGAGTAGCGGAATCATTATCTATCGTTGGTTACAGAACCCCACAGTATAAAACTACGCCTTTTATAACAAACACATCATCTATCATCATCCCTGACCAAGGAAGTATTACATCAAGTATACATGTTGAAGGAAATCCTTATAGGGTTGAAATTGAACATGTTTTAATAGACCTGGATATTACACATGAAAAAGCTGGTGACTTGACCGTTACATTGGTTTCACCATTCGGAACAGAAAATGTTTTGGCATATAATATCGAAAACGGTGCATTTACGACTGCATTCGGTATTTATAACGGTATAAATTTTGAATTTAGTTCCGTTGCAAATTGGGGGGAGGCGGCAGAAGGGGATTGGACTTTAAAAATAGAAGATAACGCTGTAGGCAATACAGGAACATTAAATAGTTGGTCAATTTCTTTTATAGGAAAAAATAGTCACCATTATGGTACCTATTATTTTACCGATGATTTTTTGCTTTCACCAATAGAAAACCAAAACGTTAATGGTATAGACAGTCCGCTTGATATAATTAATGCTTCAGCGGTCACTTTTGATACAACGATAGATTTAAATTCTGGTGGAATAATAGACGGCGCAACCTTCACGATCGATGAGGCAACTGTTATTGAACGCGTTATTACCGGCGACGGCAATGATATGATAACCGGCAATGCTGTCGATAATAAATTATATGGCATGCGCGGCGATGATATGTTTTACGGTTCTATGGGAAGCGATATCATTGATGGCGGCGACGGAAATGACGAAGTATTTTATACAGATAGTATCAGTGATTTTGTTGTGACCTTGATTGACAGCGTCACCGTCAGTTTGAGCAATACACTTCAGAGCTTTACCGACACGCTTTTAAATATGGAATTCTTTAATTTTGATGGTGTTCAATATTCGCGGGCCGCGTTAGATGAATATGTTGCTGATTTAAACGCGGCGCCCCCTGTGGTTTCCAAACTTTATCTGGGATGGGACGGTGGTCAATCAAGTGTAATAAACGATGCAACGGGCACCTTTAATTATACCTCAACGGATTTGGGAAAAGACAATCTGAATATTCCTCTGGTTGTTGTGGAAAGAGGGCTGACAACACTCAATGCACTGTCTTATTACCTGAATGGATCGCAGATAAATTCCGCGGTGGTAAGAGATACGGATCTGACAGAAATTATTCTGACAGGGTTTCAAACCACAAAAATTATTCAAGACCAAAGTACGCAAGATATTAATGTTATGGTTCAGGTTGCCATGACAGGAAAGATTTACACTGGTTCGGGCAATGATGTTATTACGGTTGAAATGAGTGATTTCGGTGTGACAGATAAATGGTCAGGGTGGTTTTTGCAATCCGGTGCAGGGGACGATGTTGTTTTCCTGAACGGGTATCCTACCATGAGCTATACCAAAATCTATCTGGGGGATGGCAATGATGCGGTTCTTTCAAATTCAAGTTCAAAAGATTTTATTTATGCGGGGGACGGCAATGATTTTATAAATGCGTCCGATGGTGATGACCGCATCTATGGCGAAAACGGAAACGATGAAATAAGTGGCGGCAATGGTAATGACTATATTGATGGCGGCACCGATGACGACATCATTACGGGTGGAGAGGGAAGTGATCGCCTTGTCGGCGGAAGTGGGAATGATTATCTGGATGGCGGCAATGGGAATGATGTCATCTATGGTCAGGACGGGGATGATGAAGTCCATGGCGGCGCAGGAAATGACGTGCTTCGTGGTCAGGAAGGCAATGATATTATTTACGGCGATGACGGCGCTGATAAAATTTATGGTGAAACCGGGGATGACGAACTCCATGGTGGCAACGGAAACGATATTCTGCGCGCTCAAGCGGGGAATGACATTGTTTATGGGGATGATGGCGACGATAAAGTATACGGCGAAGCGGGGGAAGATGAAATTCATGGCGGCCTAGGAAATGATTATATTCTGGGGGGATTTGATAACGATCTTATCTATGGTGATGCAGATAATGATAAGCTGTATGGCAATGGCGGTGATGATACGATAGATGGCGGGTCGGGGATTGACTTCCTGAGCGGGGGGAATGGCAACGACACCCTTTTTGGTGGTGATGACAACGACAAGTTATACGGCGAAGCCGATGATGACCGCCTGGATGGCGGTGCGGGGA
>DAOPJS010000093.1:0-5385 GCA_035399785.1 Alphaproteobacteria bacterium | reverse complement strand
TGATTTTAACGACCTGCTGAGCCAAATGCGCCAGATGACAAAAATGGGCGGCGCGGGCGCGCTCATGAAAATGCTTCCCGGTCTGGGCAAGATGGCCGCGCAACTTGAAAATAACGATCTGGCCGACAGCGCCCTGCGTAAAAACGAAGCCATCATCCTGTCAATGACAAAGGCCGAGCGCGCAAAACCTTCCCTGATGAATGCTTCCCGTAAAAAACGGATTGCCGCAGGATCAGGCACAACCGTTCAGGACATCAATAAACTCTGCAAGCAACAGCAGCAGATGGAAACCGTCATGAAAAAAATCAAAAAGATGGGCATGGGCGGCATGATGAAACAGATGAAATCGCTGATGGGTGGTAAGGCCGATGAGCTGGAATTAATGGCGCAGTCAATGGACCCTGACGGACTGGCCGCCGATATGGCCGCGGCAGAACATGGCCCGTTAGGCCCGAACCCGTTTGAGAATATGCCCTCCGCCCCTGCAGGATTGCCGGGCTTAGGTGGCGGTATGCCGGGACTCAGAGGTTTGGGTGGCATGCCCGGAATGCCCGCCCGTGGCGGCACAAAGAAAAACCGTAAACCCAAAGTCAAAAAGGGAAAGCGGAAGTAATTTTTATTTTAACTCAATTGCAACTGACAAAAGGAGAAAGAAAATGGCACTAGCAATGAGACTATCAAGAGGCGGACGTAAAGCCCGTCCATTCTACCGTATCGTCGTAACGGACAAACGTAATGCCCGTGACGGTCGCTACATCGAGCGTTTGGGTACTTACAACCCGTTGCTTCCGAAAGATGACGCAGGCCGCGTTGTTTTGAACGAAGAGCGTATCAAACATTGGCTGGGTGAAGGGGCACAACCTTCTTACCGTGTCGCTGTATTTTTGGGTAAAGCAGGTCTTGCCCCGATGCCGGCAACACCAAACAACCCGCAAAAAGGTCAGCCATCTGAAAAAACAAAGATGCGCATCGCCGAAAAAGAAGAAAAGAAAAAAGCTGCTGCTGAAGCCGCAAAAGCTGCCGAAGAAGAAGCCAAGGCCGCTGCCGAAGCGCCTGCAGAAGAAGCCCCTGCGGAAGAAGCTGCTCCTGCCGAAGCCGAAGCATCTGCTGACGCCCCTGCGGAAGAGAAAAAAGAAGACTAATCCTTGTCTTCCGATGTGCCAGTTTCAGACGAGCTGCCCAAACGCCTATGCGTTGCGAAAATTGCAACCGCGCATGGTGTTCGGGGGCTCGTCAAACTGCATGTTTTTGCCGAGAATGTTGATCTTCTCAACGGCAAATTATTTACAGGGGAACACGGGGACAAAACCCTGACCCTTCATTTAAAAAATGCCACAGCCAAGCACTGGCTGGCGGAAATCGAAGGCATCAAAGACCGTAACGACGCCGAAAAACTCCGCGGCACCAATCTGTATATTGATAAAGACGCCCTGCCCGCCCCCGATGACGGCGAATTCTATTTTGCCGATTTAATCGGCCTGCCCTGCTTTACCAAAGACGATCAAAAAATCGGTAGGGTGATTGCCGTTGAAAATTACGGCGCGGGGGATCTGCTGGAAATTCAGCCCACAGGAAGCGAAAGTTTTTACCTTCCATTTAATGACGATAATATTCAGGAAGTTCTGGACGATAAGATTATGGTGAGTATTCCTGAGGGATTGATGGATGAGTAAGTTTCATATCAACATCCTCACTCTCTTCCCTGACATGTTCCCGAGCATGCTGGGGCAATCGCTGGCAGGAAAAGCGTTGGAGCGCGGCGATTGGTCGTTCAACGCGATTAACATTCGTGACTTTGCTACGGATAAACACCAAACCGTCGATGACACCCCCTATGGCGGCGGCGCAGGTATGGTGATGCGGGCGGATATTATCGAAAGCGCCCTGCTGTCCATTCCTGAGGCAGGGAGAAAAATATATCTCTCCCCGCGCGGCAAAGTTTTGAATCAGAAACTGGCCAAAGAGCTTTCACGAGAAGAAAACATTACGCTTTTATGTGGCCGCTATGAGGGGGTTGACCAGCGCGTGCTGGAGGCCCATGACTTCGAGGAAATCTCCATCGGTGATTATGTGCTGTCGGGTGGTGAACCGGCCGCGCTTATTTTGATGGATGCTTGTATCCGTTTACTGCCCGGCGTCATGGGCAATGACGACACAGCGGATAATGAAAGCTTCGGTGCCAATACAGGCGGCTTGCTGGAATATCCGCATTATACGAGGCCATCCGAATGGACCGATGCCAATGGGGTAACTCACAGCGTGCCGGAAGTTTTAAAAAACGGCGACCACGCAAAAATAGAAAAATGGAAAAAAGAAGAAAGCCTGAAGATTACCCGCAAACGGCGACCGGACCTTTTAAAATAGTGCTTTTAAAATACATCACGCTGTCATCATTAGAAAATTTTTCACGCGCATAAAGACAACCGTCTGAAGAAATAAAACTTTCCAAATAGGCATAACCTGTGCCCATTTCGGCATTACCGTCACTGGTTATCGTTGCCTTACCTGTCAATTTTTTATCTATCTGAAGATTATCAGGAAAGTCTGCTTGATCGATAATCTCGCAAAAAGCAAAACCCAGATCAGGCAAATCAACTACATACCATCTGGCATATGTTCCGACGGCATCAGATTTATTGTCGGGAACCAAGGTAAAACTATTCCATTTTCGTGTGATGCCGTCCTGCGCATCGAAACTGTAGCGATCAATACCGACAACGGTTGATACGGGATGCCCGTCGGATTCGGAAAATGAGAGGTTGTCCCCTATGCGGAAAGAAACAGTGTTCATATCTATGTTTTAGGGAAATGAGCCTTCAAATACAAACAAAATCAGGACGGGCCGCCTTGATTGTCAAGCATAGCACCCAAACTCACAATTCTTGGGGCAAGGCGGGCCTTCACAAGCTCGTAATATCCCCTGCCGCGGACAACTTCGTTAAAAAGTCTGGCCTTAGTCCCGCGTAAAGGAGAAATTTTTTCAGGAAGCTCTTCCAAACCCGTTGTTACATTCCCCAATCCGAAATGCGTTCCGGAATTGGCAATAATCGGCTTAACGAGAAGCATATTCAATCGATCCAACCCTGCGTGATAATATTTTTCAAGAATACCCTGATGCATATGGTGAGTAATACGTGCGAGTTCCCTTTGACGGTCTTCTTCATTGCTGAACATATTTTTTGTCCGCTCGTCATTGCCATGGGCAATAATTCTTAAAAACTGTAAATCCTCAAAGCGGAAGTATTTCAGGCCAATCATACGCGCCCGTCTGGCCATATCGGTATCTTCAGATCCCCACCCCACATATTTTTCATCATAGCCGCCCAATTGCTCAAAATAATGGCGAGGCAAAGCCATGCGTCCGAAAAACCCTCTCTCCTCCGGCGGAAAAGCGCGGCTGACAACATGGGACGGACTGATGATTGAGTCCGGGTTTTTCTTGAAAAACGCGGCTAGAGCCTCACCAAAACGCGCCCCTGTAAAATTATCCGCATCCAGATTGCAGACAATATCCCCTGTAGCCAACCTGTGCGCCATATTCTTGGCATGAGACATATGGAATGTTTGAGGCTCCTGCGTTCTGGCGTAAATAACACGGCCGCTTTCAATAGCAGCCACGATCAACGGATCAGATGTCATCCATTCATGCATACCGCCGGTATCGCCGTAATTAAGAACAACAAACTCTATCTCGACCCCTTCGGTGGCCGGATTATCACGTAAATTCTGCGGCAAGGTCTGCTGCAAATGCGCCAGACGGTTCATGCACGTTGTACAAAACGATATTTTCATCACACTACCCAATAATACCGCCTGCATTTTTAATTATGAAAATAAAGAAAGTCAACCGAAAAGGCTTGCATAACCCTAGTGTTTCTGTCATAAACGGCGCAGTTTTAAGCAAAGTGCTTTTAATCAAAAAAGATAAATGAGCTGCCTTAGGGTAAAAAACCCTTTGATTATCGAGCTCTGATAAACATTAAAAGGAACTAACCCTATGAATACATTACAAAAATTCGAATCCCGTCAGAACGAAAAATATCTGGCCGAAAAGAACATCCCTGATTTTGCCCCCGGCGACACTGTTAAAGTTAACGTGAAAATCCGCGAGGGTTCCCGTGAGCGTGTACAGGCCTATGAAGGTGTTTGTATTGCCCGCTCAGGCAATAACGACCTGAATGCCAGCTTCACTGTCCGTAAAATCAGCCTTGGCGAAGGTGTTGAGCGTGTTTTCCCGCTGTTTTCACCCCGTATTGAGAGCATCGAACTGATCCGCCGTGGTTCTGTTCGCCGCGCAAAACTTTACTATCTTCGTGATCGTCGCGGTAAATCTGCGCGTATTTCCGAACGTACGACAGGCTACGGTATGGAAGTTGTTGATATCGAAGAGAAAAGCAAGGTTACAAAAACGCAGAAAACAGCTGACAAAAAAGCTGCCAAAGCTGCACAGCGTGCTGAAAACAAAAAAGCCGAAGAAAAGCGTAAAGCAGATAAAGCTGCTGCGAAAAAGGCCGAAGCCGAAGCAAAAGCAGCTGAAGCCGCCGCCGCAGAAGCAGCAGCAAATGCTCCTGCCGAAGGCGATACACAAGCTTAAGAAAAAGCTTTATTTAGTTAAAAATAAAAAGAAAAGCGCAGCTCCCCAGAACTGCGCTTTTAATTTTGTTGTAACTAAGGAGGTTACTTAAGAAAGTATTTTATCGATTATATTCAGCAGCGCGAAACGGTACGCCGATTTCACCGGAAACATATTCTGCTTCATCGTATCCCAGTTCGCCGCTGTTAGGAATGGCCTGAACCAATTGTGTTCTGACATCTTTCAGACGTTCGACATTATTGATCTCGGTAATAATGTCGCTCACGGCTCTGGCATCTTTCAATGCTGCTTCATAGGCAGCCTGACGCTCCGTATCGCTGTGTTTATTACCAAAAGCGGCATCCAGTGGCTCCAGATCGTATTGTGTTCTGCCCAAAATCTGTCCGACATCATTTAGCGCCTGTTTCAAAGCAGGCAGATGAGAAGCATTAATTTCGGATGTTTCCAATTGCAGTAAACCGATATTTGGCTCAAGACCTGCCGCATGATAGTAATCGGCGTATACTTCCCTCGCCTTTCTGGCAACTGTATCCAGCCTGTCCTGAAGATTTTCAGGAGACAGCGATTCAACCCAAAAACAATTACGTAGCTTGACTTCACAACCTTCAGCCTGAGCGGCATTAACGCGCATAAAACGTCCCTTGCCATTATCAACGACAAAAGCCAAAGTTTTTCCGCCGCCATTAATGTCGAGATTAACGACAACATCATGGCTTTCAAGATCAGTTCCGGCAACCGCCATCCAAATCCCTGCGGCGCCTGCAATGGCGGTTCCACCCAAAACTGTTCTG
>DAOPJS010000092.1:0-5387 GCA_035399785.1 Alphaproteobacteria bacterium | reverse complement strand
GCGGCCGCAGGAACCCCGAAATCAGCAGTTTTCGGCTTCTATGATACGGCTTTGGGCCAAATGGGATGGGAAAAACAGGAGCAGGGGATCTATACCCGCGAGGGGGAGAAATTGACCCTTTCAGCCGATGAAATACCCCCGAAATCACAGGAAAAACAAGGAGCTTCGCTGATTATCCGTTTTTTGCTGGAACCGGCCCAAAAATAAAGATTTCCCGATCTTTGTTGTTTATCTTGACAAGAGGGGGCGAGATGCGTAAAACACACAAATCCCAAGGTTTTGTGGATGAATTAGGGGCTGTTTTGACAGCCCGTAGAGAGAGATTTTTAACAGTATTTAAGAAGAGTTTTTAACCATGGCAAATCATGCTTCTGCACAGACACGTATTCGTCGTAACGCCCGCCGCGCCGTCATCAATGGTGCGCGTCGTAGCCGCATTCGTACATTTATTAAAAAAGTTGAACTGGCATTGACTGCCGGTAACACAAAAGAAGCGGAAGAAGCTTTGAAAGCAGCACAACCTGAAATTCAACGCGGTGTTGCAAAAGGCATCCTTCCCAAAAATACAGCCGCCAGAAAAATTTCCCGGCTGTCTGCTCGGATCAAAGCGAGCAAAGCTTAAAACAAGAATTCAAAGGCACGACAAGATCGTGCCTTTTTTTATTTCCGATAAATATTATTTTCTTCTCCCTCGATAAAAAAGTTGTCGGGAAAAACTCTCGTGTCGTCACGAGTCAAGCGTAAAAAAATTTCTTTTTTTCATGTTCTGTGTTTATTCCGATTGCGGATAAAAAAAAATCTGTTTAAGGTCACTTTGTTGTTCACAACTTATTGCAGTTATGCCACTAATAATTGTGAATTACTTGGGGGGAAAATTTCCCGTTTGATTGACTTTCGTTTTTTGCAAGTTGGTCACGATCTTGAAAAAGATCTTTTCACTTTTTTGTAAAGTGATGAATTGAGGAATAAAAAACTTAAATCACCTAGACGTTCGCTCTTAAAATTTAAGTTTCTTACCTTTTAAAAAAATATCGCTGATTAAACTTTAAAGGACCGCAGGGAAGTATCCGCTGCGCAAGGTTTCTTTTTGTCTTTTTTCAGCAAAAATTGTTTTTGTTTTTTTAAATTTTTGAAAGTGGAGAAATTAGTAAAATGTCGAAAAATGAAACGGGTAAAGCTGCAAACTCTGGTGCTCTTGAGAAAGATTACAGCGCAGAAACTTTGACACCGTCAAAGGAAACAGTTGCAATCTGGAAGTTGGTACACAAAGCACTGCGCGGTGAATTCGGGGAAGCAGTCTTCCGTAGCTGGTTAAAACCTTTGACCCTGCAGGCCTATTATCACGGTACATTAGAAGTGTCTGTTCCGACCCGTTTCATGAAAGACTGGATTCAGACCCATTACGCCAAGCGTATCCTTGAAATGTGCATGGAAAAAGATGCTGACATCAAACGTTTGGAGATTGTTGTTGTTCAAGGAGCCATCATTCAGGATGATGAAGCACAGGACAAAAACAAAAAAGCAAATGAGAACAAGGCTGCTCAGGTTGACCAGTTTGAAATTGCCTCTCCGCTCGATCAGCGTTTTACGTTTGACAGTTTTGTCGTTGGTAAACCGAATGCTCTCGCCCATGCTGCGGCGCGCCGCGTTGTTGAAAGTGCTTCTGTTCCGTTTAATCCGCTTTTCATCTATGGTGGTGTTGGTCTGGGTAAAACACATTTGATGCATGCGATTGCCTGGATGATCGGTGATCAGGCACCGGAAAAACAGGTCATGTATTTGTCAGCTGAAAAATTCATGTACCAGTTTGTAAAGGCCCTGCGTTCCAATGAAACAATGGCATTTAAGGAATTTTTCCGCTCCGTCGATGTTTTGATGATTGATGATATCCAGTTCATCGCCGGTAAAGAATCGACGCAGGAAGAATTCTTCCATACGTTCAACGCGCTGGTCGACCAGAACAAACAGATCATCATTTCTGCCGATAAGGCGCCAAGTGATCTGACGGGCCTTGATGAGCGTCTGCGCTCCCGCCTGGCTTGGGGTTTGGTGGCTGATATTCAGCCCTCTACTTACGAACTGCGTCTGGGCATTGTTCAGGCTAAACGGGATCAATTGCAGGCCGATATTCCTGACTCTGTTCTTGAATTTCTGGCGTTGAAAGTTACGTCAAATATTCGTGAGCTGGAAGGGGCGCTGAACCGTATTGTTGCCCATGCCGATGTGACAAAAAGCGCGATTACGCTGGAATCCACGCAGGAAGTGCTTCAGGATCTGCTGCGCTCTCATGATCGCCGTATTACGATCGATGAGATTCAGCGCAAAGTGGCCGAACATTACAATATCCGCCTGTCCGACATGCATTCTGCCCGTCGTGCGCGTCAGGTAGCGCGTCCGCGTCAGGTGGCCATGTATCTGGCCAAGCAGCTGACAGCACGCTCCCTGCCCGAGATTGGCCGTAAATTCGGCGGTCGCGACCATACAACGGTCATGCACGCTGTGCGTAAGATCGAGGAACTGGCCAATGATGATGCGTCTTTCGCACAGGATATCGAAATCCTGCGCCGCGCTTTGACCGGTTGATAGAATATTTAGGAATAATCTCCTTTGAAAAGGCGTGGCTTCGGCGGCGCCTTTTTCGTATGGGAAAAACGGCCTAAACCCTTATAAAACGTTTGGTCTCACGGGGTGCTGTGCTATATTTTGATTCTCTTAGTAACAATATATGACAATGGAAAGATCCCATGAAATTCAGCATTGATCGTGCAGCCCTTCTTCGTTCCCTTAACCACGTGCAAAGCGCCGTGGAGAAACGCAATACCATTCCGATTTTATCGAATGTTTTGCTGAAGGCGGAAGACGGTGTTCTGACGCTCTCGACGACCGATATGGATATGGAGATCAATGAATCCGTTGCGGCGCAGGTTAAAACACCGGGCGCGACAACGGCGCCTGCGGGCACATTGTTCGATATTGTTAAAAAATTATCCGATGATGCAGAAATTGAAGTAACGCTGGATGACTCGGGAAATCAGATGAGTGTGAAGGCGGGACGTTCCAATTTTAAACTGGCTTGCCTGCCTGTTGCGGATTTCCCTGAATTGAACCAAGGGGACATGCCGGTCTCTTTCGCTATTCCTGCCAATGATTTGCGTGCGCTGATTGACCGCACACGTTTTGCGATGAGCACGGAAGAAACCCGTTATTATCTGAACGGTATCTACATCCATGCCGCTGAAAATGAAGGGGTGAAGGTTCTGCGCGCTGTGGCCACTGACGGTCACCGTTTGGCGCGTTTTGAAATGCCGCTTCCTGCGGGCGCCGAAAACATGCCGGGTGTTATCCTGCCGCGTAAAGCGGTGGCGGAACTCCGCAAGCTGGTGGAAGAAGCCGGTGATGCCATTCAAATCGGTCTGTCCGAAAGCAAAATCCGTTTCAGCTTCGATCATATCGTTCTGACATCCAAACTTATTGACGGAACATTCCCTGATTATCAGCGCGTTATTCCGCAGGGCAATGACAAGGTTGTCGAAGTAAACCCGAAGGCGTTTTCCTCTGCGATTGACCGCGTATCCACCATTTCCGATGGGAAGTCCCGCGCCGTTAAAATTACTTTCGAGGGCAAGACAATGACATTGTCTGCAAACTCTCCTGAAAGCGGCAGCGCGACAGAGGATCTGGAGATCAATGGCAACGATAATATGGAGATCGGCTTCAATGCCCGTTATCTGATGGATATTACGTCACAGATTGAAGGGGATGGCTGCCGTCTGACATTGGCCGATGCCGCCAGCCCGACGATTATTCAGGACACAGGCGATGCATCTTCTCTATACGTTTTGATGCCTTTGCGCGTCTAAGCGGATGACGTGTCGTATCTAACCCAACTCACGCTACAAAATTTTCGGTGCTATGAGCAGGCGCGGCTGGAAGGCGTTGATGCCGGCTTGATCGTTCTTTGCGGCCCGAACGGGGCGGGTAAAACCAATATCCTCGAAGCTGTCTCACTTTTGACGCCGGGCCGCGGCCTTCGCGGTGTCAGCGCGATGGAGATGCAGCGCTATGACAGCCCTAATGTCTGGGGTATTTCGGGAAAGGTTGTGACTGATGGCGGGGAAGTAACGCTGGGCACGGGGTTAAGTGCGGAAAACGGCCGCCGCATTATCCGCATTAACGGGGTTGATGCCAAAAGTCAGATGGCCTTGTCGGATTATATTTCCTGTTTGTGGCTGACGCCGCAGATGGACAGGCTGTTTATTGATGCGGCCGGCGGTCGCCGCCGTTTTCTTGACCGTCTGGTATTCACTTTTGATGCGGGGCATTCGGGACGGGTGACGCGCTACGAAAATGCGATGCGCCAACGCTCCAGATTATTGCAGGATGAAAAATCCAAACCCGATCCTAAATGGTTGGAGGCCTTAGAGGCACAAATGGCGGAAACAGGGGTGGCGATTGCCGCGGCCAGATTGGATTTTGCCATCCGCCTGCAAAACAGCTGTAATCAAACAGATAAAACCGAAGAAAGTTTTTTTCCGCGCGCACGGCTGAAGATCAAAGGGACGATTGAAGAGCTGCTGCATAATACGCCCGCGCTCGAGGTTGAAAAATTATTTGCCTACCAACTTCAACAATCCCGCACGCAAGACAGTGTATCGGGCGGCGCAGCGACAGGGCCGCATAAAAGCGACTTGTCCGTTGTCTATGATGCAAAAAATATTCAGGCGGCGCATTGTTCAACGGGGGAGCAAAAAGCTTTGTTGATCGGTTTGATCTTGGCGCATGGGCGGATGGTTGCGGCGGAACGCGGCGCCCCGCCCGTCATGTTGCTTGATGAAATTGCCGCGCATCTGGATGAAGATCGCCGCAAGGCGCTGTTTGACCGTCTGCAATCCATGGGCGGGCAGGTCTGGATGACGGGAACCGATCCTGTCCTGTTTTCCTGTGTGGCGGATAAGGCGCAGTTTTTTGACATTGATTCTGCGCAAATTCTGGCCCGAAAAACCATGGAAGCGGCCTAGGTCGAAAACACCCTGATTTTAATGTCTAAAATACTGATTTTTCAGGTGTTTTTTTGTGAAAAACTATGGGTTTTTCCTGTCTTTTTACCCCCTTGAATGCTATAACGAAACATTCATGAAAAAGCGCGGAAATCAGCGATTTTCTCACCAAAAAACGGAATAGAAATTATGAGTGGAACGGCCCAAAAAATGACTGAAAAAGAACCAAACGAGTATCAGGAACAAATTGATGCTTACGGCGCGGAATCGATCAAGGTTTTGCGTGGGCTTGAGGCTGTCCGCAAACGTCCCGGGATGTATATCGGTGATACCGATGACGGGACGGGTCTGCACCACATGGTGTATGAGGTTGTCGATAACGCCATCGAT
>DAOPJS010000091.1:0-5413 GCA_035399785.1 Alphaproteobacteria bacterium | reverse complement strand
GCCAAAGGCCAAAGCGAAAATGGCATAGAACAAAAGCGTTGTGATAACAGGCGCGACAATCGTCTGGGTGTAGACATTGATAAAACGCCCCACTTCCTTTTCGACCAATGTTTGTAAACCGACACGGTTAATCCCGACAATTTTGCGGGGATTGAGCGAAAGAGAGAATGTTTTTTCCTGTGTCTTTGTAGAGGACATATCGGCGCTTTTCCATTATGATCGGGTTATGACTTTACCCCATGAAGATAAAGCAGCCGCTCCAAAAAACAAGCCCCCCAAAGAGCGTAAAATAAAGGTGCCGAAAAAGATATCGGCGCGCTATCTCTATAATTCGGGATTGGCGTATTTACAGCGTTTTCCCGCCAGCACGCACCATTTCCGCGGGGTTATGATGCGTAAAATCCAAAAATCCTGCCGCCACCACACCGACCAGAATATGGAGGAATGCCAAAAACTGCTGGAAGAAACCATCAGCCAGTTTAAAGAGCTTGGCTTGCTGGATGACGCCGCCTATTTGAAGGGGATGGTGACATCGTTTCGCCGCCGCGGCCTTTCTTCAACGCAAATCGGGCTGAAGTTGCAACAAAAGGGATATGACAGCGCCGCCGTCAAAAACGAATTGCAAAAATATGACCGCGATGAATTTCAAAGTGAAGCAAACGGTGATTATCACGCCGCCCTGATTTTTGCCCGCAAGAAACGTCTGGGCCCTTTTGATACCGACAACAGAAAAACACCGGAAAAATCACTCGCCGCTATGGCACGCGCCGGTTACAGCTTTGATGTCGCCAAAAAGATTTTGAATATTTCGTTGGAAGAAGTTGAAAACGGGTTTTAAACGTCGCGCGTTTCCGTTTCATTGACATTGACGTGCTGCTCGCCCATATCGTCACCTTCGGCAGGCGGCACCGTTTCGACCGTTTCGCCGGCTTTATTCTGCGCCACACGCTTGGCAGGGAAGATCAATGTTGCGGTCGTCCCGATCCCTTTTTGGGATACGATTTCCAGCTCGCCGCCATGAAGCTCAATCAATGATTTCACCAATGTCAGCCCCAGCCCCGTTCCCGATTTTGCGCGGTTATGATCCGCATCAACCTGTCCGAATGGCGACAAGGCCTTTTCCAGTTCCGCCTCATTCAGACCGATCCCTGTATCGGTAACGGACAGGCGCAGACGCCCTTTACTGTCAATCTCCGCATCAAGCATCATAAAGCTGTTGGGCGGGCTGTATTTAACCGCATTGGACATCAGGTTCAGCAACATTTGTTTAACCGCCTGCTTTTCGGCAATAAAACGAATTGATGAATTCTGGACTTTGTTTTCGACGCGCATCTGGTTGGTTTTGATTTTTGTTTCCATCAAGCCCAGACATGATTTTACCGTTTCCTCGACACTGATAACTGTCTCATTCAGCGTTCTTTCACCCGCTTCAATCCGTGACACATCAAGGATTTCGTTAATCACCTTCAGCAGCTTGTTCCCACTCTCAAAAATATCGGTGGCGTATTCTTTATATTCTTTCTGCGGCAGCGGGCCGAATGTCTCGTTCTTGATAATCTCCGAAAATCCGATGACGGAGTTCAGCGGTGTGCGCAATTCGTGACTCATATTCGCCAAGAATTCAGATTTCGCACGGTTGGCCAAATCGGATTCTGTTTTGGCCTCTTTCAAGGCAAGCTCAGCCTTCTTCCGCTGGTCAACGTCATCCATACTTCCCTCATAGAAAAGCAATGTGCCGTCATCATCCTTCACGGGACGAACATTCTCACTCACCCAGATAACATCACCGTTCTTTTTGTAAATTTGCACCTCAATATTGCGCGGCGCATCCAATGTGGCGATGTCGCGTAAAAATCTGTCGCGCTCATGCTTGTCGACATATAATTGTTCCTGCGCTTTGTTAATATCACGCAATACCTGCTCCGGCGTATCATAGCCGATGATTTTGGCAAAGGCCGGGTTGGCGCTGAGGAATTGCCCTTCGGGTGTCACCTGATAAATCCCGCCCGCGGCGTTTTCAACGATCGCGCGGTATTTCTTTTCCGCTTCGCTCAAGGCACGTTCGGCGCGGCGACGTTCCTCCACGTCGGTAATCGTGCCGACAACACGCATTTCCCTGTTTTCATCCTGACGCAGCATGGATATCGCCAACTCAACGGCGCGGAATGTTCCGTCGGCACTGCGTAATCTGGTGAAGGCGCGGTATGATTTTTTCTGTCCTTTGACCAATTGATCAAAATTTTGACGCTGTTCTTCCTGATCCTGAACATAAATAAGGTCAAATATATTTCGGCCGATTGATCTTTCCTGTTCAAATCCCGTTACGTTTTTCCATGCGGCGTTTAAGAACAAAATGGTGCCGTCAATCGACAGTTCGAAAATAATATCGCTCACCGCATTAATGATGGCGCGGTTTTCACGGGCGGATTTTTGAATGACCTGATTAAGACGTTCGCGCTCTGTCACTTCCTGATTAAGTTCGAAGTTTTTATGCGCCAATTCTTTGTTCATTTGCGCCAGTTTTTGTGACTGGCTTTGGTTATTGCGCACATATAGCGTTCCGATAAGCGTTAAGGTAATACCGAACAACAACATCAACAGCGGAATCTTCTGCAGGAAGGCCTCGCGGTCATTGATGATAACTTCGATATCCAGCTCAATGGGTTTATCGGCAAAAACCGTCGGAAAGAAGCTCATATATCCTTCGGTATATTTCTTGGAAGATACGCCCTGATATGAATAAATATCGTTATTGGTAATGGAATCGATAACCTGAATACTGGCCAGAGACTCGCGTTTTTCCAGCCAGTCCTGCCCGATAAAATTATTAATCCGTGAAAAGCCTGCCAAATACCCCGATATCTGACCGTCTTTGATTTCCGGTTTAATCAAAACAACCGCTTTATCAAAAACATTATCTTCTTCTTTGTCCTGCCATTGCTCGTTTTCGGGAAGCGATGTCACAAAATACATTTCGCGCTGACTGACGCCTGTTTCATTCAAAATAAATTTTAAAAAAGCCTCACTGGAGCCGAACGCCCTGACATAGTCGTTTCCTGCCAATAATGAGATCGCATCCCATTGTCCGTCATCTCTTTTTTCTATCCAGTAAATCTGATCGTAATAGCCGTTATTGTTATTATTTTGCGAGAAATAATCCGCTAACTGGTCAACCGATATATCATCAGACATGCTGACGATTGTTGAGAGGGCGTAAAGACTGGTCTCCATGCCCTTATAGCCGGACACAAAATGCTCCTGCACCTCTTCCGTCATCTTGACCAATCTTTCCTTGATGATTTCGTCGATAAAGACGCTCAAGGTGGCAAATGCGGTGATGGTCAGGATCAAACCATTCAGGAAAACCATTAATTGGGCAATATTACTCGACAGCCAGCCACTATTTTGCTTCATTGGCTCGCGGGGCGTTAACCCAGGTCTGTAATTGTCGTTCCCAATATCGTTCATCTAGAATAATTGTAAATTAAGTTTAGGAAAGAGACGAATTTCTCCCTTGCATCATGCCTGAATAGGGTTAATAGATTGCTAATACCAACAAAGAAAAACACGGAAAATATTTACATATTTCAAATATATAGAGCAAAACCATGACTATTTCTTACGATGATTTTTTGAAAGTGGATATCCGCGTCGGGCGGATTATCACGGCCGAGGAGTTTCCTGAGGCCAGAAAACCCGCCTATAAGCTGCAAATTGACTTCGGGGCAGAGATCGGCACCAAGAAAACATCGGCTCAAATTACCCAGAATTATACGACGGCGGAGCTGGAAGGCAAACTGGTCGCCGCCGTGGTTAATTTTCCCGCCAAGCAAATCGGCCCGATTATGTCGGAAGTGCTGACTTTGGGCTTTTTGGATGAAAACGGCCATGTTGTGCTGGTATCACCCGATAAAGACGTGCCGCTGGGCGGTCGTTTGCATTAAACGCTAAACGGGCAGATCAATCCGCACTTTCAGGCCTCCATGGGCGCTTTTACCCAAGGTAATATTACCTCCATGCGCCAGAATAATATCCAGCGCGATCGGCATGCCCAGCCCTACCCCGCCGGTTTTGATATTGCGTGATTTTTCTTCACGGAAAAACGGTTTGAAAACATCCTCGTAATGTTCGGGCTTAATCCCCGGACCATCATCTTCAATATTGATGATGATATGCTCATCTTCCAAATTCATACTCACCCATGCCGCCTTGGCATATTTCTGGGCATTGGCCAGAATATTGGACAAACATCTCTCCAACGCCACAGGACGCCCCACCAATTCAAATTCCCCCTTGCCGTGTTTCAGCTCGATCACAAAGCCCTGACGTTTAAACCCGTCAATCAAGCGCCCGAAAACATCAAGGATATTTACCCGCTCCATGACCTCATTGCCTTCGCCTTTGGCAAATTGAAGATAGGCATCAATCATCTTTTCCATGTCGGCAATATCGGATTTCAAGGCCTTGGCATCTTCGTTATCACCCATCATTTCGGCCTGTAACTTCATGCGGGTTAACGGTGTACGCAAATCATGCGACACCCCTGCCAACATTGCGGTGCGCTGCTGAATCTGGCGGTCGATACGCTCACGCATCCCCAGAAAGGCCTTGGCGGCGCGGCGCACTTCCCGCGCACCTTCCAGTTTGAAAAAAGGCACGTCCCGCCCCTTCCCGAAACGTTCTGCCGCTACTGCCAAGCGTTTAATCGGGCGGATCTGATTACGCATAAACAAGATGGCAACAACCAATAAAATTGTCGACACCCCCACCATCCAGAAAAGGAAAATATATCCTGAGGTTGAAAATAATCTTCCTTGCGGTGAGGTAATCATCAAGACACCCTGCTCGAGCTGCACCTGCACCTGAATCCATTTTTCTTCCGTATCCACCAGAATGCGATAGGGATAATGCAGCTTTCTGTTCAACGCTCTGGCCAGTGTTTTTTTAATCAAATCGCCGCGCCCGCGATAGATAACCGGGTCGGGCTCGATCAAACCTTCAGGAATATAAATAATATTTAACTGGAAATGCTGCAGGCTTTTTGCCGCCAGCGGCTCGACATATCGTTCCTGCGGGTGGTTGCTGACTTGCTCTGCCAGATAGGATACTTCCCCTGATACAGCCATCGCCAATCTGTTGGCCATATTTTCCCAGTGGCGGTTAAAAAAGATATAGGTACTGATCGCCATTGTCAGGACAATCGGCACTGTCAAAATCAGCAGCGAGCGCGCAAAGAGCGAGCGCGGCAAATAACGCTTGATGGATAAATATTTCAGCCAGCTCATCTATATTTTCCCGACCCGTAAAACATATCCTTTTCCGCGCACAGTTAATAACAGGCGCGGATTATTACTGTCTTCTTCCAGCTTACGGCGCAGGCGCGTGACCTGCACATCCACCGTGCGCTTTTCGG
>DAOPJS010000090.1:0-5429 GCA_035399785.1 Alphaproteobacteria bacterium | reverse complement strand
AAAATAGAAGATATCAGCGATGATCTGAATTCACTGAAAAAAGAAATGGGTGAAATTGCCGGTAACAAAACATCTGCCCCGGCTGCGCAGCCTGTAAAAAAAGTAACCAGTACAGCCCCCGCGCCGAAGAAAACTACACCGGCACCGAAAAAAGTATCCAAACCTAAAGCGCCGTCATGGGAGCTACGGGCGGCACAGCCCGGCAAGGCCTGGGTGTCGAAAAAAGGACAGAAAGATATGCAGCCGGTTGTTGTGGGCGACAGTTTGAATGGAATAGGCCGTGTGACCGCCATTTCATATGACGGGCGCCGCTGGGTTGTTCAGGGAACTTCGGGGCGCATTCTTCAATAAAATTCGGCGATTTCACGCCATATTTCTTGCAAGTATAAAAGAGGAGAGATTTCAAAAAACACATTTCTGACACATTTAGGCAAAATTGTGGCGCAAAATAGGGCAAAAATTTTCACTATTTTATATAATAAAATCAAACATTTATAAAATAATTACGAAAAATATCGTCAAAAATTTGCCTTAATTGTTCAAAATGTGTTCTAATATAAGTATAGCCAGTGATGAGGAATATGAGGTCAAAATTCATCGAAGGGCTATATGAGTGAGGAGAGAAAATCGCATTTAATTTTCAAATACTGTATATTTATATTTGAGGATTAAATCAGATTACAAAAACGGATTATTCATTGGTGTAATTTTAGTTTTAAAAGGAGAAACGAAGATGATTAAATTTATTAGAAAACAGGCTTTGCAAGTCAGCGCGATGGCTTTTGTCGGCGTTGTGAGCGGTGCGGAAGATGTTTTGGCGAGTGGTAAGAACTTCAGTAACATTGCCGAAAACATTACAACATCTATTTCCAGCTTGCCCGGTCTTTTGACAGGTGTTTCATACATGCTGGGTATTTTGCTGGGTGTTCTTGGTATCCTGAAAATTAAGGACCACGTTGAGAACCCGACACAGACACCTTTGCAGCACGGTGCGATCCGTCTGACAGCAGGTGGTGGATTGTTTGCCCTTCCGATCGTTTATGAGGCAATGCAGAACACAATCGGTCAAGGTACAGCCGTATCAGCAGCGGAATTGAATAAAGTTAATTTTGCTGTAAAATAAGCTCTATGAGCTATTATCCTATTACATTGGGCATTGCGCAGAAACCGCGCGATGCTCAAATTTCTTCGGAAGCCCCCGCTGAGGAGGCTTTATCTCCCGCTGTCAGACAGAAAATACTGGATCGTGATAATCATACCTGTCGGCTTTGTGGGTTTAAATCCCAGAAATATCAGGACATTCTTTTCGTAGATGGTGATTCCGCAAATTTACAGACGGAAAATCTGGCTACTGCCTGTATCTTTTGTCATCAATGCTTTGATCTTGAAAAGGTTGCTGAAATGCGCTCCGGCGTATTGATCTGGCTTCCTGAAATCACACAGGCTGAATTACACCATATTGCCCGCGCTATCTACGTGGCGCGTATTTCCCAAGGCTCTATGGCAGATACCGCCAAGAAGGCTCTGGAAGCGCTTATGAGCCGCCGTGAGGAGGCCAAGACCCGCCTGAAAACCGATGATCCGCATGTTTTGGCAATGGTTATGAGAGATTTTCTGGGCCCGCGCCATTATGCGATGCGTGATCAGAAACTGGACGGGGTCAGGTTATTTCCGTTGGACCGACGTATTATCAAGGAAGGCGATCTGGAATTTAACCAATTTCCGCAAATCCTTGCTTATTGGCGTTCAAAAGACGGGCCATTCGGGGGTAAAATTCCCAATCAGTGGAAAAATTTCTACGCCCAGATATCGCAGGCCGCTTAAGCATAATATTTCCGAAAACCAAAGCGTATCAAGCTGTTGATTACGCAATAAAAATGCAATTTTTTCTATATTCCCCAGACAATGTATAATACCCTGTTAGACTAGTATAATCAGGTAAAAACCGTCCCTACATGAAATTTATTGATAAAATTCTGGCCCCTTTTCAGGTCGCGATGAAAAAATCGCTGGAAAGCTATATCCGGCTTGAAACATCGGATGGGGAAGAGGTTATGGTGGCTTCTGACGGTTCCATGGTCTCTTACATCAAAATTGACGGTAGCCGTCAGTTGGTGGGGGAAGAGGAGTATAATTACCTGATTGAGGGCGCGACAATCAAGATTGGGGCGCGTTTCGACCGTCCCGGTCATGCAGTGCAGGTTTATTTTGTCCGCGATCCCGAGCGTATTGAAGGCCATTTGGAAGATCTGCTGCAACCTTCGCGGCAGACCGCCCTTGATACCGGTTTGGCTGTGAAAGATATTTTTGATGAGCGGGTGCGGCATCTGTCGCGTTATTTATCTTATGAAGAATGCTATTTCGTTATCTGGACACGTCCGTCAATTTTAACCAAAAACGAAATTAAACGTGCGCAAAAAGAAGCCCGCGAAAAGAAATGGGTGAATGCCGGCGGCGCGCAATATCCGCTTGCGGCGATTGATGCCATGCGGACACGTCATAAAAGTTATATTGCCTCTATCCTTTCCTCTCTTGATGAACTGGGTATGGCGGCAAAAATTCTGGAAGTCCACGAAGCCTTATTGGCGGTAAAAAATAATCTGTACCCGACGAAAAACCATAAGGAATGGAGCGCTTCCTTGCCCGGCGATCCTATCCCGCCGCGCGCACCGGTCAACAAGACGGATATGTCGGAAATTCTGTGGCCTTCGTTGCGCCAGCAGCTGGCACTGGCGGATGCCCATGTTTTAAATGAATCGATTGTGCGTATCGGTCCGTATCTTTATGGCGGTGCGGATGTGACCTTGGCACCGATGGACCCAAGCCCGTTTCCAATGTTGCTGAACCGTTTGTTCGATGCCGATGTCCCCTACAGAATATCTTTTATGATTGAGGGTGGCGGCGCGGCAAGCACGGCGCTGCGCGCATTTGTGGCGACAATTTTGGGTGTTACCAATGCGACCAATAAACAGATTAAATATTCCCTTGAAGGCTTGCAGCGTTTGGCACGTAAGGAGCCTGTTGTTAAGCTGCGTATTTCGATGGCGACGTGGGGACCGCATGATGATTTAAAACTGGTTGAAGACCGCCTTGCCAACCTTGTTCAATCTGTCGAGAGTTGGGGGTATTGTCAGGTCAGTGAATTTTCCGGTGATGCGCTGGATTGTGTCATGTCATCGGCGATGGGGCTGCATTGTGCGGGGACGGCGCCGACGGCAGTTGCCCCAATGTACGAAGTCATGAAGTTGATGCCATGGCAAAGACCGTCTTCACCGTTTGATGTCGGGGCGATGTTGTTCAGAACCCCTGACGGAAAAGTCTGGCCATACCAGACAGGGACAAGCGTCACGACGACATGGTTCGATCTTATGTTCGCGCAGCCCGGTGCGGGTAAATCGGTTCTTTTAAACTCCATGAACCTTGCTTGTTGTTTAAGCCCGGGTATTCAAAAACTTCCTTACGTAGCTGTGATCGATATCGGCCCGTCATCTTCAGGGATGATTTCGATGATCAAGGAAGCCTTATCTGAGGAGCGTAATACCGAAGCGGAACATTATCGTTTCCGCATGACGCGTGAATTTGCGGTGAACCCGTTTGATACACAGCTGGGTTGTCGATATCCGCTGATTGACGAGCGCAGTTATCTGGTTGAATTGATGACGCTGCTTTGTACGCCACCCGGGGCCGAAAGACCGTATGACGGTATTCAGCAGCTTGCAGGATTGGTTGTTGATGAGATGTTCCGCTGGCGCGATGATGCCGCCGCCAATGCCGAGCCGCGACCTTATTTGCCGCGTCTGGATCTGGAAGTTGATGAAGCCCTGCAAAAATACAAAGTTCACTTACCGACAGATCCTTATTGGTGGGATGTGGTTGATCGCCTGTTTGATCTGGGCGAAACCTTATTGGCGATTAAAGCCCAGCGTCATGCTGCCCCGTCACTGGCCGATGCGGTGACGGCGTCACGCCGTCCGCAAATCCGCTCTCTATTGGAGCAAACGGCTGTCGGTTTGACGGCAGAGAATGTTATTAACGCTTTCGAACGGATGATTACGTCGGCTATTCGTGAATTTCCGATTTTGGCAGGTGTTACACAGTTCGATGTTTCCCATGCCCGGGTTTGCGCCCTTGACCTTATGGATGTATCGCCGCAAGGGGATGATACGGCCGACCGTCAAACTTCTATCATGTATATGTTGGCGCGGCATATTCTGGTTCGCGCCTGGTGGGTGGGCCCGGAGATGTTATCGTCCATCCCGGAAAAATATAAATATTATCACGAGCTTCGTATTCAGGACATCATGGAAACGCCTAAACGTCTTTGCTACGACGAGTTTCACAGAACCAACAGATCGCACTCCGTCCGTGCGCAGGTTATTCGGGATGTGCGTGAGGGACGTAAGCGCGGGGTGCAGATTGCGCTGTCTTCTCAGCTTCTGGATGACTTTGATGACAATATGATCGATTTGGCGACAGGTATCTGGGTACTTGGCGCGGCGATTTCCGATCAGGCGGTTGATAATATTCGTGATCGTTTCGGTTTGTCGGAAACGGCGCGCAGTGTTATCCGTCACAAACTGACAGGCCCGAAAGCGGGCGGTGCGCCGGTTCTTTTCGTTTTGGGTACCGTGGATGGGCGCTATGAACAGCATTTGTATAATACGTTAGGCCCGATCGAGCTTTGGGCGCTTTCCACTTCTTCCGAAGATGTTGCTATTCGTAAGAGGCTTTATGACCGTCTGGGGGCGCACCGTGCCCGCCAGATGTTGGCGGCAAACTTCCCCGGTGGTAGTGCGCGTGGAGAGATCAAGCGCCGTATTATGATGATGGCTGAAAGAGGGGAAACCCGTTCCGCCGCGTTGAGCGAAGTTATTAATTCGATTGTTGAGGAATTATTTGAAGCCAGTAACAGCGCCCTTAACAAGGCACCGCCTTTTGAAGATCCGCGCGCCCATATGAAAAAAGAGGGTGATTTCTCTGATGATGGCGGTGATGATTTCAAACCGAAGAAAGTAATGGAAACACCTGCGGAAAATACGGACGACTCTGCAGATGATGCAGACGGTGAGGAACCGGATAATGGTTAAAGTTCCAAAACCCGATATCAAAAAAAAACTACAAAATCTTAAAGGCAAGATTCCTGCCCTGATCAAAAAATTCAAGGATAATTATCCTGAGATCAAGAGAAGAGCAACAGGAACAGAAGGTATTGTTTACGGCGCCATTCTTTTCACGTTGTTATTTGTTGTTGTCATTATTGTGCAGTCTTGTACCCCGCGTAAGGGCGATATCCTTTATGCAATGTGTAATGAATTTCTGACTCTTCACATCCCCTTTCCGACGACATTGCAAAAGACTGAAGTTGAATTTTACCGCCGCGCCAGACGTATTTATTACACCCATATTGACGCCTATGGGACATTCCAGAT
>DAOPJS010000089.1:0-5450 GCA_035399785.1 Alphaproteobacteria bacterium | reverse complement strand
TATCTGTTTGTCAGTAAACCTGCCTATGGTTACAGCCGTTATTCCTTCCCTTTTGGGTTAGGGGGCTTTGATGGGCGGATCATGGCGGAAGAGCCCAAGCGCGGGGACGTTGTTGTTTTTAAATTACCAACCAATACCTCGATTGACTATATCAAGCGTGTGATCGGCCTTCCCGGTGATACGGTTCAGGTTGTTCGGGGGCGTTTGTACATTAATGGCGAACTGGTCGAGCGTGAGCCTGTCGGCCTTGTTGAAAGCGATGAGAATTCCGATTATGTCAGCCGCCGCGTGATGGAATACATTGAAACCTTGCCGGACGGGGTTATGCATCAGATCTATGAAGAAAGCGATAATGAAGACCTTGATAACACCGAAGTTTTCAAGGTTCCCGAAGGTCATTACTTCATGATGGGGGATAACCGCGACAATTCACAAGACAGCCGCGTTATGTCCCATGTCGGTTTTGTTCCTTTTGAAAATCTGGTTGGCCGCGCGGATATTTTATTCTTTTCGATTGATGACAGTGCGAAGTTGTTTAATCCTCTGACATGGCCGCATACCATTCGTTTCAGCCGCATTCTTGATAAAATCGGACCTGTTCGCCCTGTCGAGAAATAATTGCAGGATCATGACAACAAAATCTTTTTCAGAATTACAAAACATCATCGGATATCATTTTAAGGACATCCATATTCTGGAAAGAGCGCTTACCCACTCCAGCACAAATGATGATTATAATTACCAGCGGCTGGAGTTTCTGGGCGATCGGGTTTTGGGGCTGGTTATGGCGCATGCCTTATTTGTTGAATTTCGCGGAGAAAATGAGGGCGGGCTGGCCAAACGCCATACGGCGCTGGTGCAGGGGCGAACCTGTGCGATTATCGGGCAGGCGCATAGTATCGGTGATTATATTATTTTATCGGATTCCGAACGCGGCGCCGGCGGCCATTTAAACGAAAACATCATCGCCGATGTCGTTGAGTCCATGTTAGGGGCCGTTTATATTGACGGCGGATATGAAGCCGCGCGGGATGTTATCTTGCGCCTATGGGGAGATAATATCCAAACCCTGAAAGAAGCGCCGCAAGACCCCAAAACAGAATTACAGGAATGGGTTCAAGCCAGAGCGATGGAATTACCACGTTATGAAATTATTGATAAGAGCGGTCCCGATCACGCACCGATTTTTGTTATTCGTTTGACCATTGATGGATTTAGCCCCGTTGATGTTGAAGGCCCCTCCAGACGTCAGGCGGAAAAAACGGCGGCGCGAAAAATGCTCAAAATTTTAAGCTCTCATGACTAATTCCACGTCACAACATACAGAACAAAAATTCGGTTTTGTTGCCGTTATCGGTGAACCGAATGCGGGTAAGTCGACATTAATTAATAATATTATCGGAACAAAAGTTTCTATTGTTTCACCAAAGGTTCAAACAACCCGCACACGTGTTTTGGGGATTGCGCTTTATGATAGGGCGCAGATAGTTTTTGTTGATACACCCGGTATTTTCAGCCCTGATAAAAAAAATAAAATGGAACGGGCGATTGTTGCGTCGGCGTGGGAGGGAATTGCCGATGCGGAAATTATTTTATTATTGGTTGATGCCTCTAAAAAGATAGGCGAAGCGACAAATATTATTTTGGATCGCTTACAAAAAGAGAGCGGAAAACGCTGTATTCTTGTTCTTAATAAAATTGATAAAATTAAGCGCGAAGCCTTACTGGATAAGTCTTTAAAGCTCAATGAAAGGCTTAATTTCGAGGCGACTTTTATGCTTTCCGCCTTGAAGGGAAGCGGGGTACAGGATCTGCTGAAATATCTTGCAAAAAATCTGCCCGAAGGGCCATGGCACTACCCCGAAGATCAGGTAACCGATATGCCGATGCGTTTAATGGCTGCGGAAGTAACGCGGGAAAAACTTTTTAAAATGTTGCATGAAGAGCTCCCTTATCATCTGACGGTAGAAACAGAATTGTGGGAAGAATTTGATGACGGCAGTGTAAAAATTGAACAGACGATTTATATCGCCCGCGAAGCACATAAAAAAATTATTCTTGGTAAGGGCGGCGCCATGATAAAAAAAATCGGGCAGGCTGCGCGTGAAGAACTTGAAGAAATTTTGGGATGCCGCGTGCATACAAAATTATTCGTCAAGGTCAGAGAGGGGTGGCAGGACGATAGTGAGCGTTACAAGATATGGGGACTGGATCCGAACGCCTGAAACCCGTCAAGCATTTGATGTCATTTTTTTCAAATAAAATTTTCGTTTTTGTGGATAAAGAGTTTTTTATTGGGCGCGACTCTGGTCAGAGAATCACTTCGTTGATAAGGTGATTTCAGTTTTCAAGATAATATATTTTTTAGGGAATTATTCAGTCTGACGGCTGAAATGTCCCTATGGGGGAAAGACCGAATGAGTTGGAGTGATGATCGGGTAGCGCTTTTAAAACGTCTTTGGGGCGAAGGTAAGACCGCTGCAGAAATCGCAAAAGAATTGGGCGAAGGTGTTACACGTAATGCGGTTATCGGTAAGGCACACCGTTTGAAGCTATCCAGCCGTATGTCCCCAATTCAGCAAAATACCAAAAAAGTTAAAACTGAGGCTGCCCCTCCGGTACAGCGTCGTCCGATGAAGAAAATCCCTGTTTTCAAAGGGAAAGAAATCAAGATGGAAGATCTGCGCGAGAAAATGTGCCGTTGGCCCAACGGCGATCCGCAAACCGAAGATTTTTCCTTCTGTGGTTGCGGCGTTATGGAAGGTCTTCCTTATTGTCCCGAGCATGCCTCAATCGCCTATCAGGTGACTTCACGGGCGCGGGCTCTGAACGCCAAGGATTTTGCCGAGGATGCAGGCGCACCACAAGATTTGGAGATCAAAGCCGCCAGCGCGTAAGGAACAGTAATTCGAGTGCATTTTATTTTACCATTCTCCTTTTGCTAAATTGCAACCGCCCTTTCTTAAAGGGCGGTTTTTTTATGGTTTTTCTGTACTTTATGATGGTTTTCATGTTTATTCAGGAGAAAGTGAAAGTCATTTTCGGCTGATAGATAAATATGAAAAAATCCCTCTTTATTGCTGTTGTTATTGCTGTTGTTGCGACCCTTTGGGTTTTGAGCGGCCAATTTTCCCGTGATAATAATATGGCAAATTCCGATACTGCCGGTACGCAGGCCCCTTCGGAAGAAAATCTTGGTAATAATGACATTCCCGAGGTCAGGGTTCGTGACCTGACGGCTCAGCCGATGGAAGACGAAGTTGAGGTAACAGGGCGTACTCAAGCTTCCAGACAGGTCAATTTAAAGGCGGAAACAGAAGGAGCCATCGCCTCTATATTGGTTGATAAAGGGGACGTGGTTAAGGAAGGCCAAATTCTGGCTAAACTGGCTTTACGTGATCGGGCGGCACAGGTGCTGGACGCCGAACAACTGCTCAACCAGCGTCAGATACAATATAACGCTGCTAAGGAATTAACGGAAAAAGGCTTTAATTCCCGTGTTCGCCTGGCAGAAGCCCGCGCGCAATTGGAAGCGGCGCGTGCGCAACTTAAACAAGCCAAAGTCGAATTGGCCAATATCAATATCAAAGCGCCTTTTGATGCCGTAATAAATGACCAGATGGTTGAAATTGGTGATTACGTATCCAAGGGGAATGATGTTTTCGAATTGGTTGATCTTGATCCTATAGAAATTACCGGCTATTTGACGGAAAAGCAGATCGGCAACGTAAGCGAAGGAATACAAGCGGTCGCCGAGCTTTTGAAGGGGGAGGAAGTTACGGGTGAGATTACTTTTATCGCTGCCGCCGCTGATCCCCAAACCAGAACATTTAAAATGGAAATGACTCTGCCAAATCCTGAGCATTCAATCAAAGAAGGGTTAACGGCTAAAATTAAGGTGCCGATCAGGGAAGATGTCGCCTATAAGGTATCGCCCTCTATTTTGTCTTTGGCCGATGACGGAACGGTCGGAGTTAAAATTGTGAACGATAATAATCAGGTGGAATTCAAACCTGTCCGACTGTTAAAAGATACGCCTGAATATTTATGGATTGGCGGCTTGCCTGATCATGTGCGTATTATTTCGGTTGGACAGGAATTTGTTATTAACGGACAAACTGTTAAACCCGTTCCGGCCGAAGGAAAGTCGTTGTTATGATGGCACCGATGATAGAAGCGGCATTGGGGCGCAGCCGAACTGTGCTGTCTATGCTGGTCTTTCTTTTGATTGCCGGTACCTATGCCTATAACAATATTCCTAAAGAGTCCTCTCCCGATATTGATATTCCAATTCTGTATGTTTCGATGGCATTGGAGGGGATTTCGCCTGATGATTCCGAGCGGCTTTTATTGCGTCCGATGGAACAGGAATTAAGTTCTATTGAAGGGTTGAAAGATCTTAAATCCACGGGGTATACAGGCGGCGGCTTTGTTATCCTCGAGTTTCAGGCAGGGTTTGATAAAGATAAAGCTCTTGATGATGTTCAAAAGGCAGTTGATCAGGCAAAAACAAATCTGCCTGACACTATCGACCGTGATCCGAAAGTAACCGAAGTTAATTTCAGCTTGTTTCCTGTTCTTGTCGTGACGTTATCCGGTGATATTCCCGAACGCACATTGGTGAAAATCGCCCAAGATCTTCAGGATAAAATAGAAGGGATCGGCACCGTATTGGAAGCCAATATAACAGGTGACCGTGAAGAACTTGTTGAAGTGATAGTTGATCCTGTCTTGCTGGAAAGTTATGGCCTGAAAGGCGCAGATATTCTGCAATTTTTTGCCCGTTCCAATAAATTAGTGGCGGCAGGTAATCTGGATACGGGTGTCGGCCGTTTTGCCGTAAAGGTGCCGGGGCTTTTCGAAAGCGCCTCCGATATTATGGACATGCCGCTGCGTACCGAAGGGGATTCAGTCATCAAAGTGCGCGATGTTGCCGAAATTCGTCAGACATTTAAAGATCCCGAAAACTTTGCCCGTATTAATGGTGAGCGTGCGGTTGCATTGAATGTTGTGAAACGTACAGGGGAAAACATTATCGAAACGATTGAAGCGGTCCGCGCGGTTGTTGATGCCGAAAGCGCTTATTGGCCGGAGGGGGTTAAGGTTATTTATACGCTCGATGAATCTGATGACATCAAAACCAGATTGACTGATTTGCAAAATAATATGATCAGCGCCGTGTTACTGGTGATGATTGTTATCATTGCAGCCATGGGCGTCCGCGCCGCAGGACTGGTTGGTGTAGCTATTCCTGCGTCGTTCTTATCAGGTGTTTTGATTATTTATATGATGGGTTTAACGGTGAACGTCGTTGTTCTTTTTGCTCTTATCCTCTCGGTCGGGATGCTGGTTGACGGGGCGATCGTCGTGACTGAATTTGCCGATCGTAAAATTTCCGAAGGCTGGGGTAAAAAGGAAGCTTACGGTGAAGCGGCAAAACGTATGGCTTG
>DAOPJS010000088.1:0-5520 GCA_035399785.1 Alphaproteobacteria bacterium | reverse complement strand
GGTTGATCCGCGCTGCTGGGTTTCCAGAGGACGAAATCGGCGGGATCTTTCTTATACGGGGCAATTTCCACACGGGCGCCCGCCACCTGTTCATCGCGGCTGCGCCCCGACAGAGCGCCGTATGACGGGTCAGAAGGTACGTTAAAGAGTACGTGCCCTTCGGCAGCGTACGCATGGCCGCGATCGATCAACTGACTGATCTGGTCGATCATTTCCTGAATATGCTCGGTCGCCTTTGGTTGTACATCGGGTAAATTAACACCCAATGTCGCCATATCATCGTTATAGATTTTGGTGTATTTTTCGGTAATCTGACTGATCGGGACGCCTTGTTCCTGCGCCGCGATCATGATCTTGTCCTCCACATCGGTAATGTTGGAGGCGTATGTTACCTTCGGATAAAGATGCCGCAACACCCGCGCCCACAGGTCAAAAACCACCGCCATGCGGGCATTACCAATATGAGCGTAGTTGTAAACGGTCGGCCCGCAGGCGTACATGCGTACGTGCGATGGATCAAGGGGCGAAAACACCTCCTTTTGGCGGGTCAGAGAGTTGTAAAGTTTTAACGTCGGCATATTGGCAGCATTTCTTTGTGTTGAATGGCGTTATAGTGGCAAAAACATCCTAAAAATCCAAGCCCAATATGGCTTTATTGCTTGAGAATTCAATGCTTTTCCGTCATATAAGCTAAAAGCCGTAAATAAGATAAAGATATATCGTGATGAGCGTAGAAAAATTCAAACCGCAAAAGACCACCCAAAAACCCAGCCGCGAAGAAGCCGAAGCCGCCGTCGAGGTTTTGCTTCGCTGGGCCGGTGATGACCCCGGCCGTGAGGGATTGAAGGAAACACCTGCGCGCTATACCCGCGCCTTCGAAGAATTTTTTGCCGGTTACGCCATGGACCCCGTCGATGAACTGAAAAAAACCTTCGAAGATATTGAAGGGTACAACGACATGGTTTTGGTCAAGAATATCGATTTTGTTTCTCACTGCGAACATCATATTGCGCCGATAATCGGCAAGGCGCATGTTGCCTATTGGCCCGATAAAAAAGTTGTCGGCATCAGCAAGCTGGCGCGCATTGTCGATATTTTTGCAAGGCGCTTAACATCACAAGAAAATATGACCCGCGATATCGCTCAGGTGATTACCGATACGCTGGGGGCAAAAGGTTGCGCGGTGATGGTAGATGCCAACCATCAATGCATGAGCACGCGCGGTGTCAACAAGAGCGGATCATCAACCGTGACAAATTTCTTTACCGGTGTTTTCGAAAAAGATGCGGAAGCCCGTAGCCGCTTTATGGAGATGATAAAGTAAATGAATTTTACCCTGCCCCAATGGTATGACCTTCACGTACATTTCCGTCAGGGGAAACCGATGGCAGATTATATCAAGGCGCATCTGGATATGGGATGTT
The DNA here is from genome assembly GCA_035399785.1 of Alphaproteobacteria bacterium. Classification (GTDB taxonomy): domain Bacteria; phylum Pseudomonadota; class Alphaproteobacteria; order Micavibrionales; family Micavibrionaceae. The sequence continues at coordinate 4,096 of DAOPJS010000088.1, read as the reverse complement.
GCGGCGTATTGGCAATGCCCAATACCAAACCGCCGGTATCAAAAGTCAGCGGCAGTAACGGCGATAATTTCTGGACGATTGAAACCTATCTGGAGATAATAAAGGCGGCGGGCGGCGATCAATTCCAAGATATTATCGTGCCGCTATACCTGACCAAAGACACGACACCCGCCATGATTACCGAAGGCGCAAAAAGCGGCGTTTTACGTGCCTGTAAGTATTATCCACCGCACGGCACAACAAATTCGGAATTCGGCGCGGCGATAGAAAATTACCTAGAAAACGGCGTCTTTGCCGCGATGGAAGAAGCGGGTATCGTTTTAAATATTCACGGCGAAGAACACGGCCTGTCAGGTGAAAAATATTTCGGGCAAGACAGTAATGCCGAAGATTTTTTCTACCGTGAACGCGTACCTAAGATTACTGAAAAATTTCCAAAATTAAAAATTGTTTGTGAACACATCACGACAAAAACCGCCGCCGATTTTGTTACAAAAGCGGATGATAACATTGCCGCGACAATTACACCGCAGCATTTGCTCTACACTGTGGCGGATTTATTGCAGGGATTAAAATATCATCTTTACTGCCTGCCGCTGGTGAAATTTAAAAAAGATAAAAATGCTCTGCTGTCTGCCGCGACATCAAAAAACAATTCGAAATTTTTTGCCGGTACCGACAGCGCACCGCATACAAAAAAAGCAACGGAGTGCGGCTGCGCGGCGGGATGTTTTACCGGCGGGATCGCCCCCCAGCTTTATGCCCGCGCCTTTGATTTGGATGAAAATAATTTTGATGTTTTCAAAAATTTCCTCTGCCTGAACGGCCCGAAATTTTACGGTCTGCCTGAAGCCAAAGGTACTTTCACGCTGGAGAAAAAACCAAGCAAGATTGTACCAACAAAAACTGACGAGGGGGATGTCATGCCGCTTTCATTGGGGCTGGGTCAAGACACACTGGAATGGACGATTGCGCCATGACTTCCCGTGATGAAACCGATGAACTAACCCTTAAATTCGATGAGAACGGGCTTATTGCCGCTATCGCCCAAGACGCCGACACTAAAGAAGTGTTGATGCTGGCCTGGATGAATGAAGAGGCATTGAATAAAACCATCGAAACAGGGCAGGCCCATTATTGGAGCCGTTCGCGGAGCGAGCTATGGCACAAAGGTGCCACCAGCGGCGCCGTGCAGATTGTCAAAGAAATGCGAATCGATTGTGATCAGGATGCGGTTTTGCTCCTGATTGACCAGCAAGGCGGCGGCGCCTGCCACACGGGACGCCCGAGCTGTTTTTACAGAATAATAGATTCAGACCGAAAATTAGCGTTTAAATCGTAGGAAAATCAGAATATTTCAAATTTTATTCAAATTTTTCTTAAATGCCGGTTTTGTTTAAAAAATCTATTTATTTCAAGAATTTACTATATTATCCTATAAATTGTCTGGGGCATTTCGCCCTGTTCTTTAAAGACCTTGTTAATAGTTTTTGATTAAAATCATTAATGTGGGGTTTGGGCATTTCGCCCGAGTCAAAGTGGGATTTCTAAGGTGTAGGTTAACAAAAAATGTCCTTAAGCAATTTTAGGTTGTCATTTTTTTCGCCCGCACAAAAACAGGATGTTATGGCAGAAAAAGCAGACATAGCGAAGCTGGAGAAGATAAAAGCTGCCAAGGCCATGAGAGCATCTTCCTCACAAATCTGGAAAAGCAAGCTGAGTTGGCGTATTGCCATGGCAGCGTTCTTTACCATTCTTGCCGTACAAATCGCGATTCTTATCCTGACCGTTAAACAGGAAGAAATTCAAATTTTAAGTGAGATTAAAGAAGTCGGCCGTTCGGCCATTGCGCCTGTCTTGGAAAACGCCCCTGCGCTGCAATCACCGATTACCGAAGAAAAAGCCCAGCGCCTGGTGTCGTCAACCATTGTGAACGGTATCGCGGTTTATGATGCCGGTTTATATCTTTTAAGCTCACACGGAGAGCCCGTTGTTTTGCAACAGTTAAGTCAGGAAAATTTATCGCGCAGTTATCGTTCTGCCGACGGCAGTTCCTATGAAGTGATTTACCGCCCGAATGATTTGCGTAAACCCTATATCATTGTTGCGCGCCTTAATTCCGAAAAAGTGGATGATGGTATTATCTCTTATGTTCAACAAAGCATCATGGTGATGTTGTTGTTATCGGCTTTGGTGACAACCGTATTGATGATCGCACTGGGGCATTGGTTGTTGGAACCCATCTTATTCATGCGCAATAACTTGCTGGCGGCGCAACAAAACCCGGATAATCCGAAAATTCCTGACTCCCCGTTTGATCCGAATGATGAAATCGGCGGCGCGATTGTTATCGCGCAAAAACTGATCAGGCAAAACGCCGAAAACATGCAGCAAATGCGCTCAGCCGCAGAAGATAAAATTCACAAGCTGGCCTATTTTGACCAATTAACCGGCCTGCCCAACAGAACATTATTTGTTCAAAAGCTGACCGAGCTTGCTTTCTCGGGCGGAGAGAAAGAGACAGTGCGCTTTGCTGTTGTCACGCTTGACCTTGACCACTTCAAGGACATCAACGATTCCATGGGGCATAACGTCGGTGATGCGATTTTACGCGGCGTCGGAAAACGTCTGCGTTCTTCCCTTCCAGAAAGTGCGATTGTCGCCCGCGCCGGTGAGGATGAATTTGCCGTGACCGTGCCGTTGAATACAGATTTAAATACATCCCGTGATGTTGCGGAGAAAGTTGCGAGCATTATCCGCGCCGAACCGTTCAAGGTTTATAATGAAAGCTTCCAGATAAGAAGTTCTGTCGGTGTTGCCACCTATCCCGAAGACGGCACAGACCCGAACGAAGTGTTGAAACACGCCGATATCGCCCTGAACCGTGCCAAGGAAGAAGGGCGTGACCGCATCCGTGAATATTCAGAAGATTTCGACCGCGTGGTTCAACAACGTTTCCAATTGCTGCGTGATTTGCGTGATGCGTTGGAAAAAGAAGAGCTGACGGTATTCTACCAACCGCAATTCGATTTAACCTCAGGTCAAATCATCGGCGCCGAAGCGTTGATCCGCTGGTGGAAAAAAGACAACAGCAAAGAAGGCGGATCATTCGTATCCCCTGCTGATTTTATTCCGATTGCCGAACAATCCGGCCTTATCGTTCCTATCGGAGCCTGGGTCATGAAAGAAGCCTGCGAGACAGCCAAAAAATGGCATGACGCCGGAAAAAATATTCGAATTGCCGTCAACGTATCCAGCGCGCAGTTTTTCCAGAGCGATCTGGTCGGATATACAAAATCCGTTCTTGCCGATACGGGTGTTGCCCCGCATTTGTTGGAGCTGGAAGTCACGGAAAGCGTGTTTATGGATGATATCAGCATCGCGGTTGATACATTAAAGCGTCTGCATGAATTGGGCATCGAACTGGCGATTGATGACTTCGGCACAGGATATTCGTCCCTGTCATATTTGCGTCAATTCAATATCGACCGTTTGAAAATTGACCAGTCCTTTATCCGTAACGCCCTGACCAACAGCGACGATGCGGCGATTGCCAAAACGATTATCAAACTCGGCCACTCCCTCAACCTGAAAGTCATCGCGGAAGGCGTGGAAACCAAGGAACATGAAAGCTTCCTGATGGAAGAAGGTTGTGACGAAGTGCAGGGTTTCCGTTATTCAAAACCTGTCCCGAAAGAAGACTTCTGGAAGTTTGCTGAAAATTATAACGGCTCCCTCGATAGTTTTTAATGCTTAAGCGCTTGCGGGTATTTTAGAGCGCCTTTATAAAGGGGCTATGACAAGCACGAAACTTTCTTCCTCCCAAACAACCGCCCTGTCGGGACGCCCTGTTATTCCGGGTGATAAATCCATTTCGCACCGCGCCCTGATGCTGGGCGGTATGGCGATTGGTGAAACCGTCATTCATGGCATGCTGGAAGGGGAAGATGTTATCCATACCGCCGAGGCCATGCGCGCGATGGGCGCGGATATCCAGCGCGATGATGAAGGTATTTGGCATTGTCACGGCGTCGGGATCGGCGGCTTGAAAGAACCCGACACGGTTTTGGATATGGGTAATAGCGGCACGTCCACC
>DAOPJS010000087.1:0-5554 GCA_035399785.1 Alphaproteobacteria bacterium | reverse complement strand
AAAAGCATCAGAAGCCCTTCCTGATAAGGTCTGGGTCTGTTCGGAAACAGGTTTGACCTACGATGAATGGTCAGCCATCGCTATGCCGCAGGAGAGCTTTAATACCATTGTCTGGGATTATCCCGGGGCCAGAATGATCAAGCAAAAGAATGTTATTTCTGTAATTGATCAGAATGCCTTGCTGATTGATCCTGCCGCTTAAACTTTCATCAGTTTCAACATAATGAAGCCGCCAAGGAAGCCGCCGACATGCGCCGCCCAGGCAATTTGTGATCCATCAGGACTGCCCATCATACCCATGACAACAGACAGGCCAATCCAAAGGATGATAAACGGCCACATGCCGTATTTTCCCGTCATGCCATCGTTATATCTGTTGATCATGATCAGCGCAGCGGCAAACAGGCCGCTCAATCCGCCGGAGGCACCGATGACAGGAGAGATTGAATCATAATTCAGCGCGAAATGTGTCGCCGCGCCGAAAAGCCCTGAGGTGATAAACAGGAAGATCATCTTTTGACCGCCCAGCCATCTTTCAACGCCACTACCAAAGGCCAACAGCATCACGGTATTCATCCCGACATGCAGCCAGCTGCCGTGCAGAAATAAATGGGTGAGGGGGGTGAGCAGGGCTAAAGGTTGAAAAATGGCCGCCCCCGAGAAACGCCCGGGAATAAATCCCAAATTTATATATACCCAATGTGCCTGTTCGGCAGTTAACAGCAACGTAACAACAACATGAATCGCCAGGATAATGGCGATCAGATATTTGGTATAAGGTGGCAGATTGATGAGCGGCTCATGCGCGGGATCAGGTTTCGGCGGTGGCGGCTCTGTCTTTTTCTTTTGCGGCCTAAGGGGGATGACATTGCTTTGTTTCCCAAAGCTGTCATCATCATAATCCTGTCCGTCGCCGCTTGAAGTCATATTTGATTTATTCCGGATTTTTATTCTTCCTATTCATACCGCATAACAGCAAAAAAAACAGCGGCTTTTTTACAGCCGCTGTCCAATTTGGAAGGAAATGTAATTAATTCGCTTTAACCGGGCGACATGCCGCCGAATAGGCCGGCCGTCTTTTCGACATCATATTTATATTTGATGCTTTCATCACCCTTGGCTTCCAGACCACCACCCGGTGTTGCCTTTTTAATGATATCACCGACATTTTTCATGATATCCATGGCCATAACCTTGGTTTGGTGCAGTTGTTCTTTAAAGTTTTCGAAGGCTTGGGCAAAGGCTTCCTGCGCCAGCTCCTTACCCATCACCACAAATTTCTTAATCTCTGCCAGATCAGGAATTTTACCTTCCGTCACTTTATCAAAGGCGCTGAGGGACAGATCGGAATCTTCCAGTTTTTTGGTTGCAGGCTTTTTGCCGCCGCCGCCGGATTTTCCTTTTGATCCTTCTTCGTCCTCATCTTCCTCAGTGACATCGTCATTGGCTGTAACCAGTTCCATAAATGTCGGGGCCTGATAACTGACGGGATAATTCTTCAAATCACTCAGATCCAGTGTGCGGCCATTCAGTCCTGCCTTCAGCTCGACCCGCAGAAGATCTGTGCGCCAGTCAAAAACCACGCAATGACTTTTAAACTCGCCGGGCTGGACATATTTCTTGACCAGTTTCTTTCCCGGATAGATTTTTTCATCCAGTCCGGTTTCCTGAACCAATTCCTGAATATTCACCTGCATCGTTTAGATCCTCCTAATGACCCTACTTAAGAAGTATACGCTTCTTGTTTTTATTTTACGAAATTGTGACTTCATAGTGCCCCTAAATGCTTAAAAAACCGTTAAATTTTGCGTGTTTGGGAAATTTTATGCAAAACCATTGAAAAGCTTGGTTTTTGGGCGGAAGCTGTGTTGAAAAGGCTAAGAAAAATTTACTATTCAATCGTAAAAATGTTACAATTTGACGAGGTAAAGATAATTTCGGGCGGCTGATGCGTTTCTTCTTTTTATCACTTTTGGTTGTTTTTGTGCTGGTTCCTTTGTCTGCGAAGACGCAGGAAGCCGATCAGACAGGCCGCGCTGTCTATAACCGTGTCGGCGGTGACGGAAGCAGCAGCACGCCGCTTTTCAATTCGCCGAATTCTTACGGCACACGCGGGCCTTTATCACTGCGTCAGATGCTGGAGGGCAAGACCGACGCCGCAACAGGCAGCCCTAATTCCTATTATGGGGGCAGCAATTTCCGCCCTTACGGTATTGATAACAATAATTACGGCATCAATATAAGCCCTGAAGAAATTCGCGCCGCCCGTGCGCAGCGCGACTTTATGGCTCAACAGCGTGAGCTGGAGAGCATGAATGATCTGCAAACCGCGCAGACTGATCCGGCCAATAGCGGTTACTACCAACCCGGCGGGAATACTGTTCCGCTGAAGGGCGTTGTCAAAAAGAAGTACAAACAGCGTGAAACCGGCTTTGAAAAACCTAAGAAGGTTTTCAACTCTATTTATTAGTTCTTGTAACTATCCCCTTATATTATCACCTTGAATCGGCTGATCTGTTGGACTTTGCCTTTCGGGGCGATATGGTCTTTCCATGGATAATTTAATGTTGATGGATTGGGTTTACCTGATCGGGCTTATGTTTGCTCTGGCGGGGTTGGCAGGTTTTCTGGCGGGGTTGCTTGGTATCGGCGGCGGCCTTGTTTTGGTGCCGGGGCTTTATTTTGTTTTTACGCATCTGGGATATCAAAGCGAGGCTATCATGCACCTTGCTGTCGGAACATCTCTGACAACAATTGTTGCAACAGGTATCTCTTCGGCGCGCGCGCATCACAAAAAAGGCAGTGTGCGTTTTGATCTGGTAAAGCGTATCGGGATCGGCATTGTAATTGGGGTCGGGGTCGGGACGTATATCGCATCGGTTGTATCGGGTCTATGGCTACAGATTTTCTTTGCCGTGACGCTGGTTATTCTGGCGGGGTTGATGCGGGTTAATCCTGAGAAAATAAAATTATTTGATGATGTCCCGCCTCAGCCATGGTCGGGTTTGGCCGGTATGGGGATCGGGATTGTTTCGACCCTGATGGGGATCGGCGGTGCGGCGCTGAACGTTCCTTATATGACCTTGAGCAATGTGCCTATTCATAAGGCTGTGGGTTCCTCTTCTGCGATGGGTTTGTTGGTGGCCATTCCGGGGGCAATTGGTTTTTTGATGATCGGTTGGGGGCATACCGAAGGGTTACCGCCGTTATCATTCGGTTATATCAATCTGCTGGCGCTTATGGTGATTGTTCCTGTGACTGTTTTATTTGCCCCGCTCGGCGTGCATGTGGCGCATAAATTTTCGACCAAGAAACTGCGTAGCGTTTTCAGTATCTTCATGATTGTCATCGCCATTCGTATGATTGCCGAGGTTGTGAGTGCCCTTTAACAATCAAATCCGCGTATTGTTGGGGGATTTCAGATTACTTTTCTTCATACTGGCGTTATGCCTTTATGCTCTCTGGGGATCGCCGACACCCGATAATCCGGGAATGGTAGAGGCTGTGATTGCGGTCTTGCTGATGTTATCACTCGGCACCTCACCGTCTTTTATCCGTCTTTTTTACAGTCTTCCGCAAAGTCAGGAAAAATGGTTTTTGGCGGCTATGGTTTTTGCACTATATGGTTTTTCTGTTCCTTTCATAACGGCCTTAATGCATCAGACGGAAATAACCGTTATCTTGCGTGATTTGATCGGTTTTGTTTTTTTATGTCTGCCGTTATTTTTTGTGCCGTTTGTTCAGGGCAACACAGACGGACAAAAATTTTTTCTTTTCACTCTAATCGTTATCGGCGTTGTTTTTTCGGCGCGTGTCCTGTTTCCTGACTTTATATTGTGGAAATCATCACTGGAACTTTTATATTTAGCAAACTCTCCTCTGGTCTTGTTCACCGCTATATTTTTATTGTCGCGTGCCTTTCAGGAGATTTTTGACAAGGTCACAATACGCCGTTTTGTTGTATGTTCTGTGTTCCTTGGATTGGCGGCAATACCACTTTTGGCCATGTTTGTGGATTTGCAACGGGCGTCAGTCTTGGCGCTGGGGATAACGGCAGTGTTTCTCGGCTTATTGGGACTGATCAAGGCGCCCGTTAAAATGGCCGCGCCGCTGCTTGTTTTCGGATGGCTTTGTTTTCTGGCCTATCCCTATGTGCTGGAAATTATCGAAAATGTTGAGATCAAAACGTCCCAAGTCGGGCTGAATATGCGCCTTCAGGAAATTTACGCTGTCTGGGATAACACAGGCCAATCATGGCTGGGTATTTTATTCGGGCAGGGATGGGGCAGCAGTTTTCCTTCCCCTGCCGTGGGCGGGCTTCAGGTGACATATACGCACAGCCTGCTGAGCTATGTCTTTCTCAAGATGGGATTGGCGGGGTTGTTTTTAACTTTGATTTATTTATTTTTTATATTTGAAAAACTGCTCCGTCTGTATTTTATTGATCCGGTGAAGGGAAATGCGTTGATGTGGCCACTGATAATTCCGATCTTTCTTTATGCTTCCCATAAATCGTTTGATTTTGGCCTTTTGTTGAGCTTGATTATCTTGAGCGCAGGTGCCCCCAAAAATAAAACGGAAATAGTCGCTTAGGATAATGAGTAAGCCATCGGTTCTGATCATCAATCGTGTCTATCCGCCTTCGCGCGGAGCGACGGGGCGTATCTTGCAGGATCTTGCCCATGCGCTGGACCATAGTGGCTGGAAAGTCACCATTCTCACCACGGGGGATAAGGCCGGTGTTGAATTTCAACAAAACATAACGATTAAACGTATCAAGGGCGCGGCAAATTATAAAACGGCCTTCGGCTATGCACTGGGATGGTGGAAAATGCTTTTTGCCGCTATGGGGATGCAGCGCCACGATATTGTGATTACCATGACCGATCCGCCGATGCTGCTGGTAATCGGGCGTATTATTTCCCGTCTGAAAAATATGCAGCATATTCACTGGTGTCAGGATATGTACCCTGATTTGTTCAAGGCATTGGGGGTTAAGCTTCCTGATTTTGTAACGGATTTTCTTCAGCGTGCTTCACGCCGCGCCTTTAAAAAATGCGCCAAGGTTGTGGTCGTTGGCCGCTGCATGGCAGACAGGCTGACCAAGACGGGATTACCTGCCGATAACATTTCCTTGATTGCCAACTGGACTGATTTTGAAGTAATCGCGCCGTCCAGCAGTGGTAATCATACATTGCTACCTGTTGATTTAACGGGTGTTGCCAAAAAACCCGAAGAAATGTTTCGCGATGACTCGCCGAAATTCCGCGTGCTGTATGCAGGTAATATCGGCCGCGCCCATCCGATGCGCTCTGTGATTGAGGCGGCGGCACTTTTGACCGAACACACCGAAATCGAATTTGTTTTTGTTGGCGATAAAAGCGTTCATACAATTTTGGCGCGCGAGCGTGCACGGCGTCATCTTGAAAATATTAAATTCATGCCCTATCAGCCGATTGAAAAACTGCGTGATGTCATGGAAAGCGGCGATGTGCATTTGGTGACAATGCGTCATGAGGTCAAAGGCATGCTCGTGCCGTGTAAATTTTATTCG
>DAOPJS010000086.1:0-5597 GCA_035399785.1 Alphaproteobacteria bacterium | reverse complement strand
TTAGGCGCCGATGTCGGAACAACGTTGGTAGCGCAGTTATTCTCTCTGGATTTAAGTTTTCTCATTCCGATTTTTATGGTCGGTGGCTATGTCTTATTTAATTCAAAAGCCAATGGCCGCTTAAAGAATTTGGGGCGTATTGGTGTTGGCTTGGCATTAATGTTATTTGCGCTGAGCTGGATCAGGGAATCTACGGAACCGCTGAAACATTCTCTGGTATTGGAAGATATGATCGGCGCATTAGAGAATGACCCGTTTTTTGCAGTTATGGCTGTGGCAATCTTGACTTGGTTGGTTCATTCTTCTTTGGCGACTGTCTTGCTTTTGATGTCATTTGTGGTCAGTGGTGTGCTGCCTGTCACCCTTGGCCTTTATATGGTTTTAGGGGCGAATTTGGGCGGCACTATTCCGCCGATTTTGGCAACTTTGAAGGATAATCCCGAAGCCTTGCGTATCCCGGTCGGTAATTTAATGATCCGCCTGATTGGTGTTTGTGCGGTGTTTTCTTTTATTCCCCTGATTGAAGGCAATTTAAGACTTTTTGATGCAAATCCCGCGCGGGAAATTGTCAATTTTCACACGGCTTTCAATATTACGCTGGCTTTGTTTTTCTTGCCGCTCACCGGAATTATCAGCCGCTTATGTGCAAAACTGATTCCTGACAGTGTTGAGGCGGATGAACCCGGGCGGGCACGTTATCTGGATAAAAAAGATTTATCAACGCCTTCTGTTGCTTTGGCGGCGGCTACGCGTGAAACCTTGCGCATGGCTGATCTGGTGCAGGAAATGTTGGACAATACGATGAAGGTATTCAAAACCAATGACATGGTTTTGCTGGAAGAGGTGCGCGAAGAAGATGACACCATTGATAGTCTTTATGAGCAGATCAAAATCTATATGGCGCAATTGTCACAGGAATTTATGAGTCAGAAAGAAGCGCAGCGTTATGTTCAGGTGCTGACATTTTCGACCAATCTGGAGCATGCGGGTGATGTTATCGACAAAAATCTGATGCCGCTGGCATTAAAGAAAATCAAACGTCAGATTGATTTTTCTGAGCGCGGATTTAAAGAGATTGAGAATATTCACCGCCTAGTCATGGAAAGCGTTCAATTGGCACAATCTATTTTCGTGTCGGATGATCCTGTTTTAGCTAAAAAATTACTGGAAGATAAGCATATCATCCGTGATGCAGAGATTGAAGGGATGGCCAAGCATATTGAGCGTTTAGGCGAGGGGGTTCCTGAAACTATTGCTTCCAGCAGTCTGCATGTTGATATTATTCGCGATTACAGACGTATCAATAGTTATATGTGTACAGTTGCCTATCCGCTTCTGGAAGAGGATAATCAAAGATCAAAACGCTTTACGCATAAATCCAAAAGCGCCGATGCTTAGATAATAAAGGAGGAAGTAATAATGACCTCATACCAAGACATTCTTAAACGTAATAATTTGAAAACCTTAAAAAACGGTGATCTGGCTGTTTATACACCGATTGACGGTAAGGAAATTGCCCGTGTTAAAACGCATCAAGTAAAGGATGTTCGCAAGGCCGTTGATAAATCGTTGAAGGCTTTTGAGCAATGGCGTAAGACGCCTGCTCCCGTAAGAGGAGAGCTGATCCGTTTATTAGGAGAGGAATTACGCGCGGCCAAAAGTAATCTGGGGGAGTTGGTCACTCTGGAGTGTGGCAAGATATTGCCTGAAGGTCTGGGTGAAGTGCAGGAGATGATTGATATCTGCGACTTTGCTGTAGGACAATCGCGCCAGCTTTACGGGCTGACGATTGCCTCTGAAAGGCCCGGGCATCACATGCGCGAAACATGGCAACCATTGGGACCTGTTGCGGTGATAAGTGCCTTTAACTTTCCTGTGGCGGTTTGGTCATGGAATGCGGCGCTGGCCATTATTTGCGGCGATCCTGTAATCTGGAAACCGTCGGAAAAAACACCGCTCACCGCGCTGGCGTGCGAGAAGGTTTTTGAAAAAGCTGTTAAGAGATTTAAAGCGGCCGGACATGCCTGTCCCGATAACCTCTTGCAGGTTGTAATCGGTAAAGCCGATGTCGGGCAGGCGCTTGTTGATGATCCGCGTGTTCCGCTAGTCAGTGCAACAGGCAGTACCCGTATGGGTAAAATTGTCGGGGAGCGTGTCGCGGCGCGTCTTGGCAAGTCATTGCTGGAGCTGGGTGGTAATAATGCAATGATTGTTACGCCGTCGGCCGATCTGGATTTGGCTGTTCGGGCAATTGTCTTCAGTGCAGTCGGAACGGCAGGGCAGAGATGTACCAGCCTGCGCCGTCTGATTGTCCATGAATCAATGAAGAAGAAATTGATTCCGGCGTTGAAAAAAGCCTATGAAACGCTGAATGTCGGCAACCCACTTAAAAAGAAAACACTCGTCGGCCCTTTAATTGACGAGGAGTCTTATAACAACATGCAAAAAGCGTTGGCTGATGCCAAAAAACAAGGCGGCAAAATACTGACGGGTGGCAAGCGTGAAGGCATCAAGGGGGGATATTATGTTCGTCCGGCACTGGTCGATATGCCATCACAGAGTGATGTTGTTTGCCATGAAACCTTCGCCCCGATTCTTTATATTATGGGCTATAAGGATTTTGATAAGGCTCTACAAATGCATAATGCCGTTCCGCAAGGATTATCTTCCTGCATATTCACCACAGATATGCGTGAGGCGGAGACTTTCTTATCTGCAACGGGCAGTGACTGCGGGATTGCCAACGTCAATATAGGGCCCAGCGGCGCCGAAATCGGCGGCGCCTTTGGCGGGGAGAAAGAGACGGGCGGGGGACGCGAAAGCGGTTCTGATGCTTGGAAAACCTATATGCGCCGCCAGACACAGACGATTAACTACTCTACGGATTTACCGTTGGCGCAGGGCATAGTTTTCGATATTTAGGGCAATTTTTGTAAAATATCAGGCAATATTCTTTCGTTTTTTTAGATTTTATTGATTGGTTGACCAGATTCGGGTTACCATTAATTATTAACCATAAAACTCAAATGAAGGGAGTACTGCCCATGCCATCTCAGCAAGGTATGGTTTCCGCGTCATCAGCACGTGTTGAAGCCTTAAAAGCGAAGCATAAATTACTATCCAGAAAAATAGAATTAGAGCAAAGCAGACCTTTTATTAGTGAATATCAGTTAAGCGAGTTGAAAAGGGAGAAACTAAAAGTAAAAGAGGAAATCGAAGGAATTAAAAAAGCCTCTTAGCAGTACAAGGAATTAAAAAAAACGCAGCCTCTTGGTATAAGAGGCTGCGTTTTACATTGGACCGTATTTCTATTCTCTGTTGCCTGAACCTGAAGACAGGAAGTTGGAGAAGTCAAAACCGCCGACGGTTTCTGCCGGTGTTTCTTCTGCCGGTTTATTGTCTTCTTCCATTTTTCTCAGGCGTTCGGCCTTAATTGCCTCAGGGTCTTTCCCTTGGGCGCGCAGACCCTTATCAGATGCTTTTTCAATTTCCTGATAGGTACAAAGCCCCATTTCGGCAGGGTTACGCGGACGGATATTTTGTGAATTCTGGTGTGTTCTGTCGCGAACGGCCTGAATTGTCGGTTTTGTTGTGCCGACCAGCTTGCCGATCTGGGCATCACTGATTTCAGGGTGGTTTTTCAACAACCATGCAATCGCATCGGGTTTGTCACCACGTTTGGAAACAGGCGTATAGCGAGGACCTTTTGCACGAACCTTAACCGTCGGCAGGTCTGAACGGGAAAGCTTCATAATATAGCTTTCATCGGCCAGCGCCTTATCCATCTCTTCCTGTGTTGTTTCGCCATTTTTTACGGGGTCGCGCCCGACGATACCCAAACCGACATCTTCATCCGCCAAAGCCTGAACTTCAATTTTGTGAAGGCCTGTGAATTCGGCAACCTGTTCAAATGTCAGGGTCGTGTTGTCAATTAGCCAGACAGCAGTTGCTTTTGGCATGAGGAGCTTTGGCGCTTCTTGTGCTTTAGCCATTTTTATATCCTTTTGTTCTTTGGGCCCGAAATTATGGTTAGCCAATAGCCTCGGGCGGTCGATCCATTCCCGCGGATCAACTGGTTTAGACGATAATTTGTCTGGGGAATGGCCTTAATATAGGGATTTTTATCAGTTTTGCAATCTTTTCTATACTCTCAAAATAGGTTAATTTACCGCCTTTAGGGAGAAAACCATGTTTGATGACGATCTTGAGCCGCAAAAACAGTCTAAAACCGTAAAAAATTTGGAGCCTATGTCACTGGATGAATTGAAACTTTACATCGAGGAGATGAAAAGTGAAATCCTCCGTGCAGAGCAGGAGATATTGCGAAAGAAGGCGCATATGGACGCCGCCTCATCGATTTTTAAATGAGTTTTCATTGCCTTGGCAGAATCAAGGCGTTATGGTGGTTGGAATATTTTAGGGAGAAATTATTATGACCGATATTAAAGACAGACTTCGCGACACAGTTGAGAAATGTCTGAAAACCTACGAAGTTTGGGACGGTCAGAAAAATGATGCGGATGCCCGCCAGAATCTTCAGGAAGCAATCCATGAAATTCGTAAAGTCGTCTCCCGCCTTGAAATTGAAATTGCGATGAGTGAGCGCGATAAAAATTCAGGTAAACCCTTACCAATTCCGCCGCACAGATCTTCTTCAAAGGTAAAGGGAGCAGTTGAATCCATCCTGCCTGATGAAGGCAATACAATTGGTAACAGCAATGGTAATGGCGGGAAAAAAGACGGGGGAAGTCGTCGCCCCCGTGCGCGCCGCCAATCCCAAGGCAAGCAGGGCGATTAATCTTTAAAAGTTATCTTTTGATTTTCTGAGATTGGCAAATTCTTCAGCCGTCTTTGCCCGCATGAAAACGTTTGTTTTCTTCTCCAGCTCAATGGTAGTAGGAATTGTCGGTTTTTGTCGGGATCTTTTTTCTACGACTTTCCGCATTCTTTCTAATAAATCCTGATTATCTGGATCAACATTTAAGCAAAATTTTCCATTACTTTCTGTATATTCATGACCGCAATAAATTTTTGTATCATCGGGAAAGGGTTTGAAACGTTGAAAGGCATCGAATAACTGCTTTGCCGTTCCTTCGAAGGCGCGGCCACATCCCATAGCAAAAAGTGTGTCACCGGAAAACAGAACATGGCTTTTGGGAAACCAAAGGCAGATATGCCCGCTGGTATGTCCGGGAGTTTCCATGATCTCGATTATTTCATCACCGAAAGTGATCTGATCACCTTCCGAAACACCCTGATCAATACCCTCAATACGGTGCTTGTCTTTTTCTGGGGCAATAATTTTTGCGCCGTATTTTTGTTTAAGAGCATTATTTCCACCGATATGATCGTGGTGGTGATGTGTATTAAAAATAATCGTCGGGGTGAGGTTATGAGCCTCAAGATAGTCTATAACAGGGAGCGCTTCTCCCGCGTCAACAATGGCAATATCGTCCCCTGATGTTAAAACATAGGCGTAATTATCACTTAAGACAGGAATCAATGTGACGTCTAACATGGCAGTTTTTCCTCCTGTGTTTTGAGGGCATCGGCCAGACGGTTTTGGGCGCTGCCGGGACGAAGCGGTTTTTGCTGGC
>DAOPJS010000085.1:0-5665 GCA_035399785.1 Alphaproteobacteria bacterium | reverse complement strand
ATCGGCCAAGTCGTTGATATTGCTGATGTTGTGGCATCGCATCGGGAGAAAATAAATGATCCAAAATTAACAGCTCTTTTGGATGAGATTGACCTGAGAGCACAAATAGAAATTGCCAAAATGCGTAAGGCGATGGAGGCTAAGATTTAGTCTTGCTTGGGATTGAGGGTAACACTATAGTCTTGGTCTGTTTTAGGGGGCAAAATCCCGTAATTTAATCGAAGTAAACCAATAGGGTAGACAATGGCGACAGCTAAAAAAACAACAGCGACAAAATCAACAAAAAAGGCAAAACAACAGGTTTTGACTCCTGATTATGATCCGCAAAAGGATAAGGGAGAGTACATGAACCCTGTGATGCTGGAATATTTTCGTGAGAAATTAATCCAGTGGCGTCAAGAGCTTATCCGCGAGTCTTCAGAAACGATCGCCCATACTTTGCAGGAAACAGAGTTGCAAAAACCCGATTTGGCTGACCGTGCTTCTGCCGAGACAGACCATGCGCTGGAGCTTCGTACCCGTGACCGCGAACGTAAGCTGATTAACAAGATTAATTCTGCTTTGAAACGCATTGACGACGGTGAATACGGTTATTGTGAAGAAACAGGTGATGAAATCGGCGTAGCCCGTTTGATGGCGCGTCCTGTTGCAACGATGACATTGGAAGCGCAGGAAATGCACGAAAAGAACGAGAAAATTCACAGAGAAGAGTAATCTTCCCGCAAATTCGAGAAACAAAAAAGCCGGTCTTTTCCTAAGACCGGCTTTTGTTATATGAACAGGTTGTTCTTAACCCGTTTTCAGATCAGATGTCCGGACCTCTCTTCAACATCTGACCGAATTCTTAGAACGGGAATAAAATGTCATAGACTTGCTGTCCGTATCTGGGCTGTTGGACATCGGTGATTTGTCCCTTACCGCCGTAAGATATGCGGGCTTCGGCAATTTTGTCGTATGAAATTGAGTTATCAGTTGTAATGTCTTCAGGACGGATGACGCCGGCCAGTTCCAAAATCCGTTTTTCAAAATTAACGCGGACTTCCTGACGCCCCTGAATAACCATGTTTCCGTTAGGAAGCATCTGGGTGACGGTGGCCGCCAGTTTCATCTGAACCTTTTCTTCGCGTTTGCTCTTTCCCTTGCCGTTACTGACGGAGTCAGATGTGGCATCGACCAAGCTGGTCGGGTCAATTGCTTCAGGGAAGATCTGCGCCAGATTGGCCTCATTCCCAAGGAAAGAATTCAGGCCGGCATTTTCAGTATTACTGCGGCTGCGCTCTGTTTCATTTTTAATATCTGCTTTGTCTTTTATATCGATCATAACGGTCAGGATATCGCCGATATTGTTGGCGCGTTGATCCTTAAAGAAGGTTTGTTTATCACCGCCCCAAAGGGAGTTTTTCTGTGGTTTTACTTCGGCGACCTGCGGCATGGGCATCGACACGCGCTGGTAATCACCATTTTCTGCCGGGTTTTCAATCGAACTTAAATCCGGGGCGCTACCGACATTTGCCAGACGATCTGCGGCGCTGCAGGCGCTGAGCATCAATACGGCAGAGACCGTCGTCAGTAGTCGAATTTTTTTATTTTCCAGACGCATTTTATACTCCTTTTCCCTGTTATTTATTGAGCCACAACCAGATTTTCTCCGACAACAAGGGCATCGACGGAGCGGCTGCTGTTAATATTTGTGACGCGAACGATGTCACCTTTGGCACCTGATTGAAGGGCTTTTCCCTTTGCTGTTAAAACAAGCGGGCCTTCTCTGTAGGTAATGCTGACCTTATCACCGCGACCAACCAATTGTGGTTTTTCCAGCATACCTTCAAGAACGAATTTCTCTGCATAGGCGAGGCGGCGCGGGGTTAAGCCGATCATGTCTTCTTTGTCCAGGACAATGTCATGCTGTAGTGATTTTTGGTTTACATTGATCATTTTAATATCGTTTTCACCGATAATATCGCCGTTTTGCATGTTGCTTCTGAGAACAGGGACGGGAACCATGCGCTCTACCATGCCGCTTACCAGAATTTTTTGAACCGGATTAGCTTTTGAAGGAGCAACGATCGTTGCTTCAAAATAATCTTTTTGGAAATCGAAATTCAGAGAAGTGACTTCCGCGTTTTCCGGCAAATCATGCGGCAGAACAATTGTTGGTTTTCCATTGTTCAAGGCAATATTGATGTTTCCCGAAACACCCTTTTCTTTCAATTTGTTACGGATTGAATTTTCAATCATGGTGTAGGGAACGACGGTGGCTTCGCGGCGGATAACAATCTGATCGCCTGAGCTGTTCGGCTTCCATGGCAAATTCATCGCCACCGCGATGCGGTAAAGCGTCCTGGCATTCAAAACCATATCCTGTCCCGGCTGCGGGGCAGGGCCGATAACGTAGTCTGCGTTATGTTTTAAGCCGTCAAAGATATCGCCCAGCTTCAGGCTGTCATCATTGACGATGCTGACAGATTTCAGTGTTGCCGCCATCGCAGAACGTACGCCGATAAAGAATGTAGCCGAGCCACAAATCAGCGCCAGAAGAACGAGGGTAATTCTGACTGTTAGGGATGCGTTAAACCAAAATTTATTCAACATTACTTACTCCTTTGTTTTGCTTAGATATTATCTAAGCTGTGTAATTGTCTGCAGCATTTCGTCACTTGTTGTGATGACGTTTGAATTCATCTCATAGGCACGCTGCGCAGCAATAAGGTTTGTTATTTCCTCAACGATATTGACGTTTGAGTTTTCAATAGCTCCCTGACGAATAGTGCCGAAGACATCCTCGCCCGGGTTGCCTGTTTGAACATCGCCGGAGGCGGTGGTTTCTAAGAAGAGAGTGTCGCCAATAGCCTCAAGACCTGCCGGATTGACGAATGTTGCCAATTCAATCTGGCCGACATTGTCATACTCAACCTGATCGGGGATTTTAACGAGAACTTCCCCGGATTGGTTAACAATAACATCCAAAGCATTTTCAGGGATGGTTAAGCCCGGTTGAAGCAGGAAACCCTGCGGCGTGACGATTTCACCGTTTTCATTCAATTGATAAACACTCTGACGGGTATAGGCGATTTCACCGTCGGGCAGTTCAATCTGGAAGTAACCTTCACCTGTAACGGCAAGGTCGAATTTGTTTTCTGTCAGTTTAATGGTGCCTTGTTCATGCAAGCGGTAAATCGAGCCCAAGCTGACACCAAGACCGAATTGAAGACCCGAAGGCATTGTCGTGTCAGCGTCAGTTGATGCTGCGCCCGGGCGAACCTTGTTTTGATAAATAAGATCGTGAAATTCGGCGCGTTGGCGTTTAAAACCACTGGTGGTCATGTTGGCGATGTTGTTGGAGATAACATCAACATTCTGTTGCTGTGCCAACATCCCTGTTGCGCCGATGTCTAAAGACCTTGTTACCATTTTACTTCTCCTTTGTTCTTTAAAACTTTCAAATATCTAATTTATTTATGCCTGTGTTTTTGCCAGTCTTTGGGCAGAGCTTCTCAGGCGTTCATGTTCGGATTGCATCATGTTTTGTACGGCCTGATATTCCCGCAGCACGTCAATCATGCGGGTCATTTCGACCACGGCCTGAACGTTCGAGCCTTCCAGTTTTCCTTGAAGGACGGTTGTCTTTTCTGCAGGGATGCCGGCTTCTGTTGTTTCATACAGGCCGTTCCCTTTAGGGTTCAGTTTTTGATAATCCTTAAATTCGCTGATCATCAATTGACCGATCTGTCCTTGATCCGTGCTGATGATACCTTTTTTATCAATGCGAATTTCCTTTGCATCGGCAGGAATGACGATGTCATTGCCGCCGGTATCGGCCACGGCCATGCCGCGCGCGTTTCTGAGAACCCCTTCGGCGTCCATAGTCAGATTTCCTGCGCGTGTGTATTGAATGCCTGAAGGTGTTTGGATGCCCAAAAACCCATTCCCGACAAGGGCGATGTCGAGCGAACCGCCTGTATCCTTCAGGCTGCCCGGATCAGTCATTTGGTATTGGCCGTAATCGAGGACGAACGCCATGTCTTCCTTCATGTAGCGAGGGTCTTCGATAAATTCCGTAAACACCATGTTCTGGGCGCGGTAACCCGGTGTGTTCACGTTCGCCACATTCTGGGCGATAATGTCCATGTTTTCTCTCAGGACAACCTGCTTTGACAGGCCGATATAGACTGAATTTTCCATACTTCAAGTTCCTAATTTGTTGTCGGCTTTTGTGGAGGAAATACAAAAACCAAAAATTATTACGCCCTGAAGACAATGCATTTGCCGTGCCAGAAGAATATATTGTTTAAATTCAGTGTGTTAGGTTTATGCGAGAGGAAGTGGTATGGTCAAAAAGGTAAAATCAGTCGGGCATCCGTTTCTTTTGACAGGCAAGTTTTTCCGTGCTCGGCCTTTTTAAAAGGATGGTTTCACTTGTGGGCACTTGTTGAAAGCGCTGGTTTTATAGATAGGATTGTCACTATAATTAACCAGATTCTGTATATCGCTATGTTATTCTTATGGTTCAATATTTTAGGTCAGCTTTTTAGGAAAATCAGAGATGAGTACACCCCAAGTTAATGCATCCCTTGACGATGATGATACCGATGCCTTAGGAGGCGACAACGGTAAAGGGCTGGATGCCAAGAGATTACTTCTTTTCATTGTCCTGCCGCTATTAATTATCGGCGGCGGTGTTGGCGCCTATTTTATGGGAATATTCGGTCCGAAAGCGACACAATCGATGGCACAGCACGAGGTTGGTGAGGGAAGTCAGGCAAAGGGAGAATATGCTAAAGGTAATCCTGAGGCCAGCTTCCTGAAAATCCCTGATATGATTGTGAATTTGAGCAGCGATGATGGCCAGCCACGCTATTTGCGACTGAGTGTGCAGTTGGAACTAAGGAACGAACAGGAAAAAGCGGCCGTCGAGAAGGTCATGCCGCGTGTCATTGACCAGTTTCAGACCTATCTTAGAGAGTTGAGAGTTAAGGATTTGCGTGGTTCTGCAGGTATTTACAGGCTTCAGATGGAGCTTCTGGCGCGCGTTAATGCCGCGGCCTATCCCGTAGAAGTGCAGGATGTCCTGTTTCAGGAAATTCTGATACAATAGTGTGTTGTTACAGGCAGGATGATTTAGGCACAAAACTTGCGTAGCCTAAGGTTTGTAAGAGAAGTGATTGAATGAGCGATACAGAAACAGAAGAATTAAAAAAACAAAAGAACGCTCCCAAGGATGAAAAAGCCGGGAAGGCCGCTTCTGCGCCTGCTTCCGATTTTGATGACGAAGAAGATGATAACTCTTCCCGTATTCTTAATCAGGAAGAGATAGACTCCCTTTTGGGATTTGATGACGAACTCGGTGGCCCCGGACAAAATTCCGGTGTTATGGCGCTTATTAATTCGGCAATGGTCAATTATGAACGTCTGCCGATGCTCGATATTGTCTTTGACCGGTTGGTTCGCCTCATGTCGACGTCACTGCGTAATTTGACTTCCGATAACGTCGAAGTATCACTTGATCAGGTATCGACCGTTCGTTTCGGTGATTATATGAATTCAATTCCGCTTCCGGCAATGTTGTCTGTGTTTAAGGCGGAAGAATGGGACAACCACGGTTTGATGGTGACGGATAGTGCACTGATCTATTCCATCGTTGATGTTTTGCTTGGCGGACGAAAAG
>DAOPJS010000084.1:0-5693 GCA_035399785.1 Alphaproteobacteria bacterium | reverse complement strand
AAGCTCTTCTGCCTTTGCATAGCCCGGCATAAAAAGGATGGCAGAAAAGATAGCTACAAAAAACAGCCTTGAGAAATAAGACATCATTATTCTTTCATTAAGCGTAAAAATCTAGAAACGCGTACCGAAGCTAAAGCGGAAGACCTCATCCTTATCAAATGTCTCTTCAGCAATAGGCTGGGCGAAATCAATTCTGATCGGCCCCATCGGTGAACGCCATGACAAACCAACCCCGGCAGATGCACGCAAGCTGTTTTCGTCCAAAATACCGGCGCCCGTTTCATCCAAGCTCCACAATGATCCGAAGTCGGAGAATGCATGTCCTGCCACGCCAAGTTCTTCCGGCAAACCAATCGGGAATGTCAGCTCGGCAGATCCGCGGTAGAACAAGTTACCACCAAGGGAGTCATCTGTCAGAGAGTCACGCGGACCAACCCCTGCACGTTCGAAACCGCGCAATGTTGTACCGCCGAGGTAGAAACGCTCGTTAATCTGAACATCCTCATCACCCCATCCATCGATAGCGCCGACTTCACCAAGAATATCAAAGATCACGCTCTTCTTATAAACAGGGATGTAGTAATTGGCGCCCAATTTCCCTGAGATATACTGGGCATCACCGCCAAGACCGGCAACCTCACCATCAAGCCATGAATACAACCCTTCTGTCGGGAACAGTTTACTGTCGCGATCATCATAGGTCAGACGCTGGCTTAAGGCCGATGTTGTACGCTTGCCTTGCTGATCACGAATGAAACGTGACGCCGTTGATTTTACGTTCGCGATTTCGTTGTTTTCTAATTGGTACTTCCATGACTGACGCCATTTTTCAGACAGCGGATAGCCCATACGCAGCGCACCACCGGTGCGATTTTGGTCAAAGGAGCTTTCATCCTGCAAGTCTTGAGTGCTGTGGAAGGCATCAATACCGGCAGACAGGTCACGATCAAGGAAATAAGGCTCTGTAAATGATGCATCAAATTGCGTTCTTGTTCCCGCAATTGTTGTTGCAAAGAGCAGATCCTGACCTTTACCCAGCAAGTTACGCTCACGAATTCTTAAGTCAGCCAAAGGACCATCGTTTGTCGAGAAACCGGCACCGATAGAAAGCTCACCTGTTGATTGTTCGGAAACGGACACATCAATAACAACCTTGTCAGGGGCACTGCCTTGTGAGGTGTTGACGGCAACATTTTCAAAGAAACCAAGGTCACGCAATCTTTGCTCGGACTGTGCCAGTTTAGAGCGATTGAATGGGTCACCTTCAACCAGCAACATTTCACGGCGGATAACCTTATCAATCGTACGGACGTTACCGTTAATATCAATACGTTCAACGAAGACACGGGGAGACTCGCCAATTCTGAAAGTCACATCAATTGTATCATCGGCAGGATTACGCTTAAGATCAGGCTGAATATCGGCAAAAGCATATTGCTTGTCGCCCAGTGCGTTGCTCATATTATCAACGCTTTCCTGAACCAGATTGGCATTATACCACTGCCCCGGAACAAAGCTAACCTGATCTTTCAGTTCATTACCGTCATAACCACGAAGTTCTGAATCGATCGTCACAGAACCGATACGGTATCTGGGGCCTTCATCGACACTGAATGTCAGGAAGAATTCACCCTGATCTTTTGCCAATTCGGCATTAGATGACACCACCTGAAAATCGGCGTACCCTTCTTTCAGATAAAAACGGCGAAGCAATTCTTTGTCGTACTCAATACGATCAGGATCATAGCTGTCATCTGATGATAAAAAGCGGTACCAGCGGTTTTCCTTTGTTGATAATTCTGCACGCAAAGCATCATCGCTGAACGCCTCATTACCGACAAAGCGGATCCCCTGAATTTTTGTGATATTACCCTCGGCAATTTCAAAAACGAGGTTCACGCGGTTTTGGTCAAGTTTAATAATCTTAGGATCAACGTTTGCGGCAAAACGGCCTGTGCGGCGATAAATTTCATAAATACGGGAAACGTCGTTTTGAACCTGCGTTCTGGTAAAAACCTGGCGAGGGCGAAGTGAAATCTCAGATTTCAGCTCATCGTCCTTAATCTTATCATTTCCTTCAAAAGCAATTTCATTGATGATCGGGTTTTCGGTGACATCAACGAACAAAACCCCTCTCTCTTGCTTCATTGCCACATCGGCAAAGAGACCTGTGCCATAAAGATTTTTCAATGCCTGGTTCAAGCTATCGGAATTAGCATCTTCCCCCACGCGGACGCCCAAATATGTCAAAACGGTTGCCGGTTCAACGCGCTGTGCCCCATTAATACGAATCTCACGAATTGTTTCGGCGTAAGCCTGTGAAATTACAGGCAGAACAGTCAAAACCGCGCCAAAAAGCACCGTGACAAGCAGATTTCTCATAAACTTCATTTGCATGAGTATTTCCTTAGAGTATTTTTCGGCCAGAAACAAGCCTTAGACGTTGGTATTCTTTACATTATCAACTGAACAATATCGTTCAAATTCGCAAATAGCATCATACCAACAAGAACCGCAAATCCAAAACGAAAAGCGTATTCCTGAACTTTTTCGGAAACCGGCTTCCCTTTTACGGCTTCAATTCCATAAAACACAAGGTGGCCGCCATCCAGCATCGGTATCGGGAAAAGGTTAATAAGTCCGAGATTTATGGAAAGAAGAGCCGTAAAAGTTACAACGGCCAAAAAGCCCGCCTGAGCCATATCTCCTGCAATTGCCCCGATACGGATAATACCGCCCAGTTCAGTTGCGCTACGCATACCGGTGAAAATCTGCCCTAAAGCGGTCAAGGTGGAGGAGGTAATATTCCATGTCTCTGCCAAAGCGGCAGTAATGCCGTTAACCACGCCATGTTTCAGGATTTCTTCGGGCGGACGGTCAGCAACAATAACCGCGTTATAATCAACACTGTCAGGATTGGTCAGACCTTCATTCAAATCTGCCCGCAAACGCACAGCCATTACATCGATCTGGTCTTTCCCCTCTTCATCTTTGCCACGATTGAGAGAAATCGTTGTGTCTTTATCCATATTGGCCAAAAGCGCCTTACGAACATTATCTTCACCTTCCACGGCCTTCCCTGCAACGGAGACAATATTTTGAATAGCAATACCATTTCCGGGGCCGATAATCCCAAGCATGCCGCGCGAATGCGTAAAACCGAAACGGTCAGTCATTTCTTGTTTTTCTGGAGCTGCGGTCAGTGTCACTTCCTGACCCTCACGCTCCACCACAAATTCCAGCGGTGTGTCGAGCGCCACCATCACGATGCGGCGAATATCTTCAAAACGGTGAATTTTCTCCCCATCAATGGAAACAAGCTTATCATGCGGTTTAAAACCGCCTTTGTCTGCCGCGCTACCTTCTATCACGGCAGAAGCCATCGGCGCCGTTACAGGCTGACCATAGAAAGCATACAGGCAGAACAACAAGGCAACAGCAAAAATGAAGTTAATTGCAGGGCCCGCAAAAACAATAGCGGCGCGCTTTGCAACAGATTTGGTAAAGAAGGCTACTTTCTTTTCCTCTTCAGTAAAGGGGCGGACTTTCTCCCCCTCTTTGACACCATCGGTATGTCCTGAGCTGGCAGGATCCGTATCCCCGAACATTTTGACATAGCCGCCCAGCGGAATGAGAGAAACTTTCCAGCGTGTGTCACGTTTATCCGTCCAGCCGAATATTTCCTTCCCGAAACCAATCGAAAAGGTTTCAACTTTCACACCGCACATACGGGCAACAATGTAGTGGCCCCATTCATGCACAAAGACAAGCACCGACAAGACAAGGACGAATGTTCCCCCGTAAAACCAGATATTGCTGGCGATGAGTTGGAAAAGATCGAAAATGGATGTCATAAGAGTACCTATCTGGAAATTAAACTAAAATAAATTACTGCGCCGCCGATTTATGTGTGGTCGTGCCCAGTATAGCGGATTCTGTTTGGGCGCGCACGAAACTATCGTATTCGATCACGTCATTCAAAGAGTTTAACTCTTTTGACTGCATGTTATCCAGCGACTTGGAGACCAATTTGTATATATCCAAGAAGGCAATTTTATGGCCTAGAAAGGCGCCAACGGCCGCTTCATTGGCGGCATTCATGGTAATACAAGCGTTCAGGCCGCTTTTCAGGCAATCATAAGCCATTCCGACAAAAGGAAAGCGCGCGGAATCAACGGGTTCGAAATCCAGATGCTTCATTTTCGTCAGATCCAGCGTCTGCCCCGGTGTTTTCAAACGTTTTGGCCAGCCAAGCGCATTGGTAATAGGTGTACACATATCGGCCGCGCCCATCTGCGCCAGAATTGATCCGTCCTGATATTCGACCATGGAATGGATAATGGATTGCGGATGCACCAGCACCTCTATCTGATCAAGCGCTACATCAAATAACCTTTGTGCCTCAATGACTTCCAAAGCTTTATTCATCATTGTCGCACTATCAATAGAGATTTTATCGCCCATGCTCCAGTTCGGATGCGCCAAGGCTTGCTCAGGCGTAGCTTTTTCCATATCGGATAAAGACATCGTGCGGAACGGCCCCCCCGAAGCGGTTAGGATAATCCGCTTCAGCGCTGCCTTATTCTCAGGCTCGAAAACCTGAAACACCGCGTTATGCTCACTGTCGATCGGTAAAATGGTTGTGCCTGCTTTTTTTGCCGCCTCCAGAATAATCGGCCCTGCTGAAACAATCGGCTCCTTATTGGCAATCGCCACGGTCGTGCCCTGCTCTATCGCCGCCATCAACGGACGCAAACCTGCCATCCCGACAATCGCCGCCATAATCCAGTCTGCCGGCATCTTTGCGGCTTCGATGAGCGCTTCTTCCCCTGCCGCTGCTTTAATGTCAGTTCCCGAAAGTAATTCTTTCAGTTCATTGTAACAAGCAGCATCCGCAATAACGGCACGCTTAGTCTTTATCGCTTTTGCCTGCTGTGCCAATAACGCCGCATTATTATTAGCCGTCAGAACCTGAACGTCATAGTTTTCTTCTTGTGCCTGAAGTACCTTGATCGTGCTTTGACCGACAGATCCCGTCGCACCCAAAATAGATATTTTCTTTGTCATGGCGTCCCCGCAGGCACGAAGTGAACAAGGAAAAACAAACTAACCAGATAGACCGGCGCGGCCAGTAAGAGTGAATCCACACGATCTAAAACGCCGCCATGCCCCGGGATTACGGTTCCTGTATCCTTCACGCCGACTTTACGCTTAAAATAAGAGATCGATATATCGCCAATCTGCCCGACACAGGCAATCACAACACCCAAATAGAATGAATTGGAATAAGTTTCATATAAATCAAACACCAAATGCAGGGCGCAAGCAACCAGCCCGCTGGACAACACACCGCCGATCAATCCCGCCCATGTTTTTCCCGGACTTATTTTAGGGCACATTTTGGGACCGCCGATTAGTTTACCGCTAAAGAAAGCACCCGTATCGCAAGCCCAAATCATAAAGATCAAGGCCATGGTATAAAGCGCGGCATGCTCCACCGGAATCAGGCGCGTCACATAAAATGCGCCTAAACCAATGGCCAGATAAACAGAACCTATAACCGACAGCTTTGTTACCGAGCCGCTTTTTTCGGCCATGTTCATCCATTCATCATAGGAAAAAGCCAAAATAGTGCCCATCAAAAGAAAGAATAATATACCGCCCGAATAGATAGACAAAATGAAGGTCGGCAC
>DAOPJS010000083.1:0-5710 GCA_035399785.1 Alphaproteobacteria bacterium | reverse complement strand
GGAAAATATGGGGATGGATGTTATCACCGAACTGCCTTCCGAAATCCAGCCTGCGAGGGTGCAATATAAAATATGGATTCATGACTTCCTGTTAGAAGCCTCTCACAAAAACAAACAAGTGAGTATCGCCGAATCAAAATCCGCTTTCGAAGATGTCTTTAAAAAGACATGGAACAAAGAGATGGAAAGCGACAGCCTGAACATGATGGCATTTTATGCCCAGATGCCATGGCATGATATTGCCATCCTGCGCGCCTATACGCATTATCTGCGCCAGACAGGCACGGCCTTCAGCTTGCCCTACATGGAAAGCGCGATTACGACATATCCCGACATTGCAAAAGAGATTGTGACGTTATTTAAGGATTTATTTAATCCGAAAACACCCGTAATGTCAGCCGAAGAAAAAGCAGAACGCGTCAAAGCTATTTATCACTCTCTCGACCGTGTCGACTCACTGGATCATGACCGCATCTTCCGCAGTCTGACAGGTCTAATCTGCGCTACATTGCGTACCAACTACTTCCAGCTAAATGAGAAGGGTGAACACAAAACCCATTTGTCATTCAAACTGGACAGCTCACAGATTGCCGAACTGCCGGAACCAAGACCATACCGCGAAATCTTTGTATACTCCGCCCGTGTAGAAGGCGTGCATTTACGCGGCGATAAGATTGCCCGCGGCGGTCTGCGCTGGTCAGATCGTCATGAGGATTTCCGTACCGAAGTTCTTGGCCTGATGAAAGCGCAACAGGTGAAAAACGCCGTTATCGTGCCGATGGGCGCCAAAGGTGGTTTTGTTGTTAAAAACCCGCCAACAGAGGGCGGCCGCGCTGCCTATCTGGCCGAAGGGATTGAGTGTTATAAAACCTTTATCCGCGGCCTTTTGGATATTACCGATAACCGCAAGGGAACAGATATTATTACCCCCGAAAACGTTGTGCGTTATGACGAGGAAGATCCGTATCTGGTTGTTGCCGCGGATAAGGGAACTGCCAGCTTCTCAGATATTGCCAACGGCCTGTCGCTTGAATACGGCTTCTGGCTGGGCGATGCCTTTGCTTCCGGCGGGTCCGCCGGATACGACCATAAGAAAATGGGTATTACCGCCCGCGGGGCATGGGAATCCGTCAAACGTCATTTCCGCGAACTGAATCACGATACGCAGACACAGGATTTTGATGTTATCGGCGTCGGCGATATGGCCGGAGATGTTTTCGGAAACGGGATGCTGCTTTCAGAACATATCCGCCTGATCGGGGCGTTCAACCATATTCATATTTTCTGTGATCCTGATCCCGATCCGGCAAAAACATTTAAAGAGCGTAAGCGCCTTTTTGATGAAGTCAAAGGATGGGATGCATACAATCAGAAATTGCTGTCCAAAGGCGGACGCATCTTCCTGCGCAACGAGAAGAGCTTGACCCTGACGCCGGAGATACAAAAACGATTCGATATTGCCGAAGATAAAGTATCTCCCAATCAGCTCATCCGTGCGATGTTAAAGGCCCGTACAGATTTGTTGTGGTTCGGCGGTATCGGTACCTACGTCAAGGCAACGAGTGAAAGCCATGTTGATGTCGGCGATAAAGGAAATGATGTTCTGCGTGTTAACGCCAATGAGCTGCGCGCCAAAGTTATGGGTGAAGGTGCCAACCTTGCGATTACACAAGCCGGGCGCATTGAATACGCCCAGTGCGGCGGCGCATTAAACGCAGACTATATTGATAATGCGGGGGGTGTTGCCTCTTCCGATGACGAGGTCAATATCAAGATCCTGATGGGTGAAGTGATGCGCAAGTCCAAATACAATATGGACATTAAAAAGCGTAACAAGCTTCTTGAATCCATGACAGAGGATGTTGCCACCCATGTTTTACGTGGCAATTACCAACAGGCACAAGGTATCAGCCTGATGAGTTTACATGCAGCCGAAAATATGGCTTCGCATGGGCAGCTTATTAAATATCTGAAAGAGAAAGTCGGCCTTAGCCGTACTTTGGAAAAACTGCCGCGCACCGAAGAGATTGAACAGCGCATCCGTATCGGTAAAGGTCTGACCAGACCCGAATTGAGCGTTTTACAATCCTACGCAAAGATTGCCTATACAGCCGATCTTTTGAACAGTGAAATCCCCGACAGCAAGGCAATGGAAGAGCGTTTGTATCGCTACTTCCCGGAAAAATTGAGCAAGGCTTATCCGAAAGAAATTCTGGATCACCGCCTGAAACGCGAAATTATTGCCACAACCCTGGCAAACGGGATTGTTAACCGCATGGGCCCTGACTTTATTCACGACCGCATGGAAAAATGCGGCGCCAGCTGCGAGGAAGTGGCCAAAGCCTATATCATTGTGCGCGAAGCCTTCGGCCTGCGTCAGGTATGGGAAGATATCGAAGCATTGGACGGGCAGGTTCCTGCCTCCATCCAGTTAAATGCCTTGAGCGAGACAGCCCGTATGATTGAGCGGGCGGTTACATGGTTCCTGACCCGTTTCGGCCGTAAGCTGGATATCACACGCGATATTGCCGCCTTTGAAGACGGTATTAAAGCCGTGAAGAAACATCTGGAAGAAGTTGTACCGCAAGAACTGCTCAGCAAGATCAAACAGCTTACAGATAATGGTGTGAATAACGGCCTGCCGGCGAATTTGTCGCATGATATCTCCCTGATGCCTATTTTGGGATCGGCCTGCGATATCATTCGTATTTCAATGGATTATAAATTTGAAATTCCGATCACTGCACGTGTTTATTTCGAGATTGGCAATTACTTCCATCTTGACTGGATGCGTCAAAAGGCACGCCAACTTCCTACCGAGGGTGAATGGTCGGCCCGCGCCTTGGAAGGTTTGATTGACCAGCTTTATACCGGTCAAGCAGGATTGACAGTTCGCATCCTGAAAGACATGGGTAAAGACATTAATCAGGGCAAGAAAAAAGGCAAACAGGATATCGGCTGTATCGGCTGTGACAGTGTCTTGCAAGCATGGATCCATGACCGCGGGGCACAGGCCAAATTGCTGGAGCCGTTATTTGATGAATTGCGCCGTAATACTACGCTGGATCTGTCAATGCTGATCATTGCAGAGCAACGTTTGCGTAACCTGTATGGCGGTTAATTTATCCTAATTCAGAAAACTGATTTCAGGTATGGAAATCCCCAGCTTATCAAGTTGGAGGGTGATGTCGCTGAACGCGAAACTTAAAAGCACCAGCAAACCAAAATTGCGATTGGATTTGAAGATATAAAGGGAGTTTTCAGGATCATTCATGTCCCAATCCGTCACCTGACGAAACAGATGGATCGCAGGCAGGATGAGTAACGCCAGACTTATCAGACCTGAACCTGCCAGATAGGATGCCAGCACAATTAATGCCATGGACAAGGTATAGAAAATACCGACCCAGAATTTGCTGCGCTCCCCGAAAAGTAACGCCGTTGATTTAATCCCGACCAGCGCATCGTCATTCTTATCCTGATGCGCGTAAATGGTATCGTAGCCCAGCGTCCAGAAAAAACCGGCCGCATAAAGGGCCAAGGCCACCCAGCCGACATAAAATGTGGCGGCGCCCCATCCCATCAATGCACCGAAATTAAAAGTGATGCCCAAAAATGCCTGCGGCCACCATGTAATCCGCTTCATCAAAGGATAGGTCGCCACAAATAAAAGCGAAAGCATCCCAAGACCGATCGTCACAGCCGAGGTTTGCAGCAAAATAATCAGCGCCGTAAACAAGAGGAAAAATAGAAAGATGACGGCATTGATAATCGTAATCTGCCCCGAGGCCAGAGGGCGCAGTTTTGTCCGCTCCACCTGTTTGTCCAGATCACGATCCCAAAGATCGTTAATAATACAGCCCGCGCCGCGCATGATAACCGCACCAAGCAAAAATAAAATCATGAGCCGGACATCATAAGCATACATTCCCGTGACGCCATTGGCCCCCAGGACAATCCCCCACCAACCCGGCAGTAATAAAAGCCACCAGCCAATAGGACGGTCAAGGCGCATCAACACGGCGTAGGGCTGCCATTTTTCCGGCAGGCGCGAAATCCATCCGTTTATGCGGATATCCGTATAGTCGGTATCAGATGAGGGCTTGATGTCGGTATCGTTCATGTGCTTGATAGTTCCTATGAATAAGCTGGTAAATAAAGACGAAACATTCAAGTTGCCGCGGCTTTACACGGAATATCCCTTGTTTGATAAGGGTGTCATACCGTTAAGCAGCGGGCAAGCGCATTATTTAAATAATGTCATGC
The DNA here is from genome assembly GCA_035399785.1 of Alphaproteobacteria bacterium. Taxonomy (GTDB): domain Bacteria; phylum Pseudomonadota; class Alphaproteobacteria; order Micavibrionales; family Micavibrionaceae. Next base: position 1,444 of record DAOPJS010000083.1, on the reverse strand, counting down.
GCCGCAAAGATGGTGATTTTGTCCGTCTTTTTGACGGTGAAAACGGTGAATGGCTGGGGCAGTTAAAAGATCTGACAAAAAAATCAGGCAGTATTGTCTTAAGTGAAAAATTATTGGCACAGCCACAAAACAGCCGCCGCCTGCATTTATTTTTTACCCCGATCAAAAAAAGTCATATGGACTGGCTGATTGAAAAAGCGGTGGAGCTTGGCACGACAGATTTTCATCCCGTCCTGACGCATAATACGGAAGTACGGAAAATTAATGACGAGCGGGTCAGAAGCCAGATTTTTGAAGCCGCCGAACAATGCGAACGTTTGGAAATTCCTGTTTTGCATGAATTGGAAAAACTGGAAACAAAACTGGCGTCTTGGCCGCAGGAAATTCCTGTTCTGTCGTGTTTGGAGCGTTATAACGCACCGCTCATCCATAAAGCCGGCATTGGTAATGATGTTCCTGTTGCTTTTCTGATCGGCCCCGAAGGCGGATTTACTGCCGAGGAAAAAGATAAAATCGCGGAAAAAACCAAGGCAGTCAGTCTGGGTGAAACCATCTTGCGCGTTGAAACAGCGGTTGTAAAAGCCCTGATTCTTTTGAATGCCTAGAAGATAAAATAGGACTTCATACAAAGAATCGCCGAAATCAAAATAGTCATCAGGGTCAAAACCATGCCGACTTGGCGCCCCATCGGGATGGTAAGCAGTCCCGAAACCGACGCACTGTGAAGTAATCTGCCGATAACAAGAGAGATGCCAAGGCCGTGGATCATCCCTTCGGAGACCCCTTCCACCTCTGCCAGAACCATCAAAATCAACGCAAAAGGGACATATTCAGCGAAATTGGCATGGGCGCGAATACGTTTTAACATATCGGAATTTCCGCCGTCACCAAGGCTGACACGGTGCTTGAAGCGCCCGCCAATCGTAAAGAAAGTCAAAGCGAGATATAAGATTGCCAGAATCCCAGCATAAAGCGACGTAACCATTCCCTATTTCCTATTTGTCATTGATTGTTATCAATATCTTGGTATTTTTCACTTTTAAAGTCAAAATTTTCTCTATAAGTAGTTGGTTGAATTAAGTATAGTGTCTTAGCCGAGGCAATCAGCATAATCAAAGAGCAATAATATTATGAAAAAAATTACTTTCTGGGGCATGGCCCTTTTCTCTTTTCTGTCTACCGTTTCTACGACATTCGCCGAGGATGACGCCGCCAAGCCGACACAATTGGGTTTGCATGAGGCCGCTTCACCGCAAATGGAACGTATCAGTCATTTTCACAATGACCTGTTGATGTGGGTCATCACCGTCATCGTTATTTTTGTTACCGCTTTGCTTATCTGGGTGATGATTCGCTATAACAAAAAAGCCAACCCGACCCCGTCTAAGACAACCCATCACGTGATGCTGGAGATTTTATGGACCGTCGTCCCTGTGGTCATTTT
>DAOPJS010000082.1:0-5738 GCA_035399785.1 Alphaproteobacteria bacterium | reverse complement strand
TTTTCAATTTCATCAAGCAACAATACGCAATGCGGGTTCTGATCAACTTTATCCGTCAAAAGGCCGCCCTGCTCATAGCCGACATAACCGGGAGGGGATCCGATAAGACGGGCAACGGAGTGACGCTCCATATATTCACTCATATCAAAGCGGGCAAGTTCAACGCCCATCGTCCGCGCCAATTGTTTGGCCACTTCTGTCTTCCCGACACCTGTAGGGCCGGAGAATAAATAACATCCGATCGGTTTATCAGGATCACGCAGTCCCGCGCGGGAGAGTTTGATAGCATCGGCCAAAACATCAATCGCTTTATCCTGATCAAACACCAGTGTTTTCAGATCACGTTCCAGATTTTTCAGCGCGCTCTTATCATCTTTGGTTAGCGCTTTGGATGGAATACGGGCAATGATACTGATCACGCTTTCAATATCATCAAGCGTGATAACTTTTTTACGATCAGCTTCGGGCAATAACATCTGTGCTGCGCCAACCTCGTCAATAATGTCAATCGCTTTATCGGGAAGCTTACGATCACCGATATATTTGGCCGATAATTCAACCGCGCCGCGAATCGCTTCATCGGTATATTCGACCTTATGATGATCTTGATAATAGCCTTTCAACCCTTTCAAAATAGCAATCGTTTCATCAATTGTCGGTTCAACGACATCGATTTTTTGGAAACGCCGTACCAACGCGCGGTCTTTTTCAAAATGATTGCGGTATTCTTTATAGGTTGTTGATCCGATGCAGCGTAGCGTACCGTTGGATAAACTGGGCTTCAACAAGTTGGACGCATCCATCGCCCCGCCTGATGTGGCGCCCGCCCCGATAACAGTGTGAATTTCATCAATGAACAAAATCGCTTCGGGAATTTTTTCCAGCTCTGCCAAGACGGCCTTGATACGTTCTTCAAAATCACCACGGTAACGTGTTCCCGCCAAAAGCGCACCCATATCCAGCGAGAAGATAACCGCATTTTGCAGCACTTCCGGCACGTCACCATCATTGATTTTTTTGGCAAGACCTTCGGCAATCGCTGTTTTTCCAACACCGGGATCGCCGACATAAAGAGGATTATTTTTTGATCGGCGGCAAAGAATTTGGATTGTACGGTTCACTTCTTTTTCGCGGCCGATCAATGTATCGATTTTGCCAGAGCGTGCTTTTTCATTCAGATTTTTACAATAGGCATTTAACGCTTCACGTCCTGTTTTGGTCCCGCTTGTTTCTTCTTCGCCTTCATCTGTTCCTTTTGGTGTTTTCGGCACACCTTCGACACCTGCAACTTTGGCGATGCCATGGGAAATATAATTGACCGCGTCAAAACGCGTCATATCCTGTTCTTGAAGAAAGTAAACGGCATGGCTTTCACGCTCAGAAAAGAGTGCCACCAGAACATTTGCCCCCGTTACCTCTTCGCGCCCCGATGATTGAACATGTATGGCCGCGCGCTGTAAGACACGCTGAAATGCTGTTGTCGGTTTTGCTTCATCGGGTTCGACTGTTTTTAAATATCCCAGTTCGTTATCAAGATATTGTTCCAGCTGCCCTTTAATATCATCGATAGAAATGCCGCAGGAACGTAGCACCGCCATCGCATCCTGATCATAAGTGAGCGCCAGTAATAAATGTTCCAGTGTTGCATATTCATGGGAACGCTTCGTCGCCTCTTCCAGCGCTTTATGCAATGTCTGTTCAAGATTTCGTGAGAGCATTTTATTCCTTCTCCATCGTGCATTGAAGCGGCTGTTCATTGGCACGGGCAAAATCCATCACCTGCGCCACTTTGGTTTCAGCAACCTCATAGGTAAAGATACCACAAATTCCGACACCGCGGCGGTGTACATGCAACATGATATCCGTGGCTTCCTGCCTATTCTTGCTGAAAAACCTTTCCAAAATATGAACGACGAATTCCATCGGCGTATAATCATCATTCAAAAGCAAAACCTTATACATGGAGGGTTTTTTAGTCTTCGGACGTGGCTTAACCAAAAGACCGGTTTGCTGGTCTTCCTGTCCCGAACTTCCCTGATCATCATGATTTACTCCCCCATCATCAGGTGGCAGGGGATCTTCATCATTTCGGATTGTCAGGGAAATGGATTGCATATATTTCATTAACTCTTTGTTTTAATTATATAAATTTAAAATATTTGGAAAAATTGCCTAATGCTTGAAACGGATTTCTATCTTAGCGAAAAGGGCCAAAAAAGCAATCACTTCACATTATATTATGGAATTATAAAAATTTGATTAGACTGGGAATTATTTCGCACTTCACTGGACATAAGCGGTTTTTTTCCCTTATATTGGTAACAGGGTCGTCAAAACCTTGTCTTAGTTATGTCCATATACGAATTTTAAACAAATTTTAAGGTATAATGGGAGTCTGCAGATCGGTCGTTATTGTCTGTGGTGGGAAGGGTTTTTTGACTATGAACGGGGATTTATACTTAACTGATCGATAAAGACGTAAGGAGAGGCCGTGCTTAGGATTATATCCTGCCTAATGATTATATCGCTGGCGACATTAGCCGGCGCAAGTGATGCACAGGCCAGATCATCAAAGAAAAAATCAGCGGTAAATAATAAATATGCCTCTATTGTCATGGATGCCGATACAGGCGTTATTTTACATCAAAGCCATGCTGATAAATCTTTACACCCTGCATCGTTAACAAAAATGATGACCCTGCTTCTGACCTTCGAAGCATTGGACCGTGGTGAAATCAAAAAAACAGACCGCGTAAGAATTTCAAACCGTGCCGCCGGCATGGTTCCCAGTAAATTAGGCTTATCCCCCGGATCAAGCATAAAAGTCGAAGATGCCATTTATGTATTGGTCACAAAATCAGCCAATGATATTGCCTGCGCTCTGGCTGAACATATAGGCGGATCTGAAGGAAAATTTGCCGCCATGATGACCGCCCGCGCCCGCACAATCGGCATGAGCAAAACCAGATTTAAAAATGCTTCGGGTCTGCATGATCCGCAGCAAGTAACATCCGCGCGCGACATGGCCAAGCTGGCACGCTATATCCTGCAGCGCTATCCGCACTATTACCGTTATTTTGCAACCAAAAGTTTTACCTATCACGGACAAACTTACAGAAACCATAACCGCCTGATGGAAACATATAAGGGGATGGATGGTTTTAAAACAGGTTACATCAATGCGTCGGGTTTTAATCTTGTGGCGTCTGCCAACCGCGACGGACGCCGTTTAATTGGCGTTGTCTTCGGCGGCCAAACATCAAAAAGCCGTAACGACCATATGGCCAATTTGCTGGATGCGGGCTTTAAAAAAGCAGGACAAATCAGAATTGCCAAAGCCGTTACACCGCCGCTTCCGACTATTAAACCCGTCTACGGGCTGGCCAGCATGGACAGCAAAACAAAACCTGTCGCGGCAGGCGTGGCTTATGCTTCCCTCTCTGCTTTGAACAGCAACACAAAGATTGTCAGCAACCAAAAAATGCCGTCGGAAACAAGTGACGACGTGCAGCCAAATTACACCGCCTTATCTGAAGCTCTGCAAAAAGGTGCCTTTAGCGAGCTGATCGGTGAAGGTGATTTTGATCCTTCTGCTTCTAAACGTATTGAAACAGGGTTAATTGCGATTGCCGTTCAAAAAGGGGAATATGAACCAAATCCCGAACCCGCCACAGAAGTTGAACAATCTCTTCGTGAAGTCGGTCATGCTATGGTCGCCAAAATCGGACAGGAAAAAGAAAAGCCTTCTTTGGCCGCCGCTTCTGCCTTCATGGAAAATGATGACGCCGTTCCCGCTATCCCGCATCCTAAAGATGTTGTCGGAAAGTGGTCTATTCAAATTGGTGCCTATACCAGCCGTGTGGCAACGGATGATGCCCTGCGCGCCGCTATTAAAAAACTGCCGAAGAAATTATCAAATGCCAGCCCGATGGCCGTGCCGCTGCGTACCGCCGAAGGATTGATCTTCCGCGCGAGATTAGGCGGTTTGAGCGAAGATGACGCAAAAAAGGCCTGCCGCTATTTTAAAGACTGCATGCCTGTTGCACCGCTCAGCACGCAAGTCAGCGCCAAGTAACCATCCATGACAAGCTGCCCAAAACCAAACCATAATGAGTCAGGAAATATTCTGGTTTACATTATGGGTGCCATTTTGCTGTTAGGACTTCTCGTCATTGTTTCAAAAGGATCAAATTCACCCGGGGCAGGCATTGATCAGGAAACCCTTGCCATCCGCGTGTCTGAAGTACAAAGCTATGGGCAGGAGTTAGAGCGCGCGGTTGCTTATGTTCTGGCCAATGGCCATAGTGAAACCGATATCCGCTTTGCCCATCCCGATGCTGCCAGCGCTTATGGCGATATTACCGATGATCCGACACGGCAGATCTTTTCCCGAGAAGGCGGCGCGGCAACTTACCGCCAACCACCAGAGGGAATTCAAACAACGGTCACGCCTTGGATATTTACAGGTAATAATGTAGTAAACGGCTTGGGAACAACAGGGACTAATAACTCTAATGTCGATCTTGTCGCGCTTCTCATGAATGTCAGCAAAGACTTTTGTATAAAAATAAATGACTTAAACAATATTGAAAACCCGGCCGGAACCCCTCCGCAAGATCAAAACAACGTTTCCTATTCCAATCCCTTCATAGGATCTTATTCAAGAATTAACCATATCATTGATACTGGTGGAATTTACTTTGAAGGAAAGGCAGAAGGATGTTTTCAAGGTGGCGGCGATCCACCAGTGGGCACCTATCACTACTACCGCGTATTATTACCGCGGTAATTAATATTCAACATAATGCGATACGGAATCCCGCGGACTTAACGGTTCGCTGTTCACTTGCGGAACTGCGGCATCATTATCATAAGACACACCATTTGAATCAATCATCACCGCCTGTGACGGACCGTCATAATTATTATTGATCGGTGCGCGTGGCACAGGTTGCGACATCGGCTGCACCATCGGCTGCGGCGATGTATTGATATTCGATGGCTCCTGCATTACCCGCGGTCTGGTCACAACCGTCTCCGGTCTTGGGGGCATAGTTTCAGCAGGCGTTCTTGAATATTGGGTGGCCGTGCGCGGAGGTTCCGCCGGCGAGAATCCTTCTGACTGCCTGATAATTTTTTCACGTGAGGGCAACATTTTATACATTGCCGGTTTGATATTCAGGGTTTCTGCCCCTTGGATATAATATCTTCCGACCTCGTCGCTCAACATGCGGGCATCTTCACTGACAGAATCAAAAATTTTCAGGACGATTTCAACATTTGGCTCCCCTGTGCTGATCACACCGCGCGGTCTTTCAAGTAAGCGTGCATCATAGGCAAATACATAAGCGCCGGTGGGAATATCGGACAGGGCATAACCGATATGACGCATCCCTTCACGCAGATCGTTATCAATATTGGCATAGAAAGTTGTCATCGGTTCAGGTGCCAGAATATAAATCGGCTTAGGCGGCATGCCCGCACGTGCCGTTAAGCGTTGCAATAAATCATAGACCGCGTCTCGGAACTGTTCCGCCTGCATGGCATCCATATACATGCGTTGCTCCGTAGTGATTTTCGGCGATGGCGGCGGAGTTGGAGATTTATAAACTTCCTTGTGATAGGTATAACCGCTGGGCATGGCGTTGGGCTGGGTATAGCTGCACGCCCCCAGTGATATGACAGACACCCCGACAGCCAACAGGCCAAAAGTTTTTCTTTGCATGGTCATGACTTTA
>DAOPJS010000081.1:0-5850 GCA_035399785.1 Alphaproteobacteria bacterium | reverse complement strand
AAAATGCCGGGTATTCGCCTGTTCGGCAATGCCGTCCTGAGTTTTATGACCAAGCTGTCCAGCGGTTATTGGCAGCTTTTTGACCCGACGAACGGCTATACAGCGATTCATGCCAATATCCTGCATAACATTCCGTTAAACAAGCTGGATAAACGTTATTTCTTTGAAACCGATATTTTATTCCGCCTCAATTTAATCCGCGCAAAAATTCAGGATGTTCCCATGAAAGCGGTTTATGAAGACGAGGAAAGCAATCTGAAAATTAAAGATATTATTGTGCCCTTTATATTCAAACATCTGCGAAATATTTGTAAGCGTATTATTTACACCTATTTCCTGCGTGATTTTAACGTTGCCTCGATTGAATTGTTTCTTTCCCTGCCACTGATGATATTCGGCATTATCTTCGGCCTATCAAGCTGGATTTATTCAGGGACACAAGGGGTCACCGCCAGTGCAGGGACGGTCATGTTGAGCGCCCTGCCGATTATTATCGGCGTACAATTTTTATTATCTTTTTTGAATTATGATATTCAAAATGTTCCCAAAGATACCGTTTATCCAAAACTGACAAGAAAATAACCATGCATATCCTGCGACTAAATTGTGATGATAAACCGGGCATTGTGGCCGCGGTTGCCACCTGTCTGAGTAATAACAAATGTAATATTGAAGAATCGGCACAGTTTAATGACCACTTATCAGGGCAGTTTTATATGCGGGTGGTTTTTACCCCGATGGAAGACGGTTGTCTGGACGCTTTTCAAAAAAGATTTACCGATATCGCCAAGGATTTTTTGATGAGCTGGCAAATATGTAATGCCGACACGCCGCTTAAAACCCTGCTGTTGGTTTCCCGGCATGACCACTGCCTGAATGATCTTTTGTATCGCTGGCGCACCAATCATTTGGCAATTGATATCACGGGGATTGTATCCAATCATGAAGATTGCAGACAATTAGCGGAAAATCACAACCTTCCCTTTCATTATCTGCCGATAGAAAAAGGACAAAAAAAGCAGCAGGAAGAAAAAATCAGGGACATCATTAAAGACACAGGGACGGAGCTGATTGTTCTTGCGCGTTATATGCAAATTCTGTCGGAAGATTTCTGCCGTGATTATCAGGGCAAAGTGATTAACATCCATCATTCTTTCCTTCCCGGCTTTAAAGGGGCACGCCCCTATCATCAGGCCTATGAGCGCGGCGTGAAGATTATCGGCGCGACAGCACATTTTGCGACCGCCGATCTGGATGAAGGGCCGATTATCAGCCAATCAGTAGTGCCCGTCGACCACAGCCACACACCACAAAAAATGCAGTCTTTGGGCCGTGATACGGAATCGGGTGTTTTGGCCGATGCGATCGGCAAATATGCCCAAAGACGCATTTTCCTGAATGGCAAGCGAACAATTATTCTTTAATGCCTCGCGCTAAAGACTTGTTCTTTTGCCTTTGCGCTTTTACACTTTAGCCGATGACACAAGCTTCTTCCCAAGGTCCGATGAGCCGCTTTTTAGGTACCCTGACAGGGGCAGAGCAACTGCGTCTTGAAAAAGACAGGCTGGAAGCGTTTCTGGCTGCCGTACCCGGGGAATATTGCGGCTTTGCCAAAGACGGCAGCGTTATCTATAGCGCAGGTTTTCTAGCGCTTCTTGGCCTTGAAAAGCTGGAAAATATCCATGACATACAAAATGCCCTCAGCACAGGCGATGCCGCGGCGTTGGAAGGGATGTTTATCCGCCTGCAGGAAGATGAAAAGAAATTCTCAATCGATGTTGAAACACAGGATAAAAAGAATATTCGTATTTCGGGTTCACGCGGCAGTGCGCTGAGCGGCAAGGAACGTTTTGATATCATCTGGATAGAAGATATTACCGAAGATAATAAGAAGTTTCTTACCCTTGAAAAAGAACGTGACCAATCACAGCAGGAAATCGAAAAATTACAAAACACCCTTGATAATATTCCCCGCGCCGTCTGGATACGCGACGCCCAAAGCAATCTTATCTGGTGCAATAAAGCGTACGGCAAGGTTGTCAGTAATGTCACAGAGAAAATTTTGGCAGAGCAACTGGAAATCATTATAAGCGCCAAAAATAAAGGGAAAGTGATCTCTATCAAGCAAATGGCGCAAGACGCGTTGAAAACCGGGCAACCGCAGAAACAAAATTGCCATCTTATCGCCGCGGGAAAACGCCATTATGTTGAAATAACCGAAAGTCCGCTTCCCGGTTCCAATTACACCTTCGGTATGATTTTGGATCATACCAAGGAAGAAGAGCTGGTGACCGAGCTGAAACGCTACGTCAGTGCCAATACGACCTTACTGGAACAATTAAGATCGGCGATTGGTATTTTTAATGCAGATCAAGAATTGGAATTTTTCAATTCGGCGTTTTCACAGCTATGGGGGCTGGAAGATCAATGGCTTCATAGCCGCCCGAAGCTGGGTGATATTCTTGAAAAACTGCGTGAAACACGGCATTTGCCCGAGCAGGCGGATTTTCGTAATTACAAAAAAAGCTGGCTGGATATGTTTACCCGCCTGATTGATCCGCATGAGGACATGCTGTACCTGCCTAACGGTACGGCGCTGCGTATGTTAATTGTGCCGCATCCGATGGGTGGTTTGATGATGACCTTTGAGGATGTTACCAGCAGGCTGGAGCTGGAATCATCGTACAACACCCTTATTGCCGTACAGAAAGAAACACTGGACAATCTGGCCGAGGGAGTTGTGGTGTATGGTAGTGACGGGCGCCTGAAACTTTGTAATCCCTCCTTTGCCAAACTATGGGGACTTCATCCCGAAGATCTGGAAGGACAACCGCACATCACCAAATTGGTTGAACGTATGATCGGTCGTTTTGATCTGGAGAAATATCCCGATAAACGTGAATATTTGATTTCACACGGCATTGAACGAAAGGTACAGGAAGGACGCTGTATCTGTATTGACGGTACATTGGTTGAATTTACAACTGTCCCCCTGCCTGATGGCGGCGTAATGGTATCTTATTTTGACGTCACCGACGCCGCGCAGGTGGAGCAAGCCTTGAGAGAGAAAAATGCGGCGTTGGAAGCGGCAGAGGAACTGAAGACAGACTTCTTGGCAAACGTGTCCTATCAATTGCGTACACCCTTAAATGCCATCATGGGCTTTGCTGAAATTCTGGATAACCAATATTTCGGCGATTTGAATGACAAACAAAAAGAATACAGCACAGGCATACAGGATGCCGGCGGGAAGCTTGTACGTTTGATTGACGATATTCTTGACTTATCGACAATCGAGGCAGGATATCTTGATCTGGCCATGAATGAATTTAATCCGAAAGAGACACTGGAATCGATTCACGAATTGACGACGGAATGGGCCAGAAAACAAAAAATCAACGTGACACTGGATTGTGCCGATAATATCGGCCTATTGATTGCCGATGAACGACGGATTAAGCAGGTTTTGCTCAACCTGATGCAAAACGCCATTAATTTCACCCCTGAAAACGGTAAAATTACGATTGCGGCCAAACGCCTCGACGATGTCATGGAGTTCTCTGTATCCGATACCGGTATCGGCATTTCCAAAGCGGATTTACAGCGTGTCTTTGAGCCGTTCGAACGCGCTGTAATTGAACATCGCGCCGACATGTCATCAACAGCACTCTCGCGCGGGGCAGGCCTTGGGTTATCACTGGTGAAAAATATCGTCGAACTGCATGGCGGCAGTGTTTCTATTGAGTCTGAAGAAGACAAGGGAACGACCGTAAAGCTCAGCCTGCCGCTGACCCCGGTTTTAGAACCTATTCTTTAAGAAATAAATTTCTTTTTAAATTCTTTTAAACGTAATTTGATGACATGGTCTTTGGCACCGTCCGACCCGTCAGGGCGTTTACCGACATAATAGGATTTTTGCCATTTTTCTTCCTGTGCGTAGCTGCCCTGTCTTTTTAAATCCTCATTGAATTTTTTACGTGAAGCGCCCCAAAGCTCGTGCTCTTCTTTTAATTCAGGGTCGCTTTCGATCGGTAATAATTCGGGCTCTATTGATTCAAGTACGCCGCGCTTAACCGGAAAGACGCTGCAATAAACATCACCTTTTTTAAACGGAATCCAAACACCCGGGCGTGTAATTTTCCAATTCATGGTAAAGCTGTAGGGCGACCAATCGGTTTCAATGACCCCGGTCAGCGGATAAATGGCATCACGCGGGGTGTTGGCTGGACCTGAAGCCATCATGCTCCAGCCTTCTTCTGTTTGAAAAACGCCGTGGGTGTGAAAAGTCAAAATACCGTGACCGAAAATGCTCTGCACGGTACGTGAAACGTCCTCTTCGGATTTAATGGTAATCGCTTCCATTGTATTTTCCCCGTTCCAGTGAACGACAAAATCATTCTTCAGGTGGAACGACCAACCATGGGCATTGGCCACGTTAAGCGGCAGGCAGCGATAGGCAAAGCTCTCATGGGTATCATCCATCCATTGGCGCGTCGGGGAATTGGGCCTTAAATCAACCAAGTTGGGGCGCGTGGCCAAAAATTTCATTTTCATTGTTACCTCTGATCGGACGGAACGCCCTTGGTGGTCGAATATTCGAAATGGAGGGGTTGATCGGGGTTGATGAGCTTATAAATATCATAGGCTGCGAAGGCGGCTTCGGAAAAACCCGTGAGAATAAGTTTCTTTTTGTTCTCATAAGCGGCAATGTCGCCAATTGCATATATATTCTTTTGATTTGTCCGGCAAGTCGTTGGGTGTACTTGTATGTGATGGTGCTCCAGATCCAATCCCCAATCGGCGATCGGCCCCAAATCCATCGCCAGACCATAAAAAGGAAGTAAAATATCGGCTTTAAGCGACCGTATGTTCCCTTCCATATCAGCCACATTGACGGCGGCTAAAATACCATCATTCCCCTCCAGTGATTTTAGCTGGTAAGGCGTAACAATTTCAATATTTCCGGCGGCATGAAGGTCATGCAGTTTTTTGACATTTTCAGGCGCAGCGCGGAATTTATCGCGGCGATGAACAAGACGTACACTCTTTGCAATTGTCGCTAATGACAACGTCCAGTCAACGGCACTGTCACCACCGCCGGCAATCACCACATCCTTGTCGGCAAAATCCTGTTTTTGACGCACCATATAAAAGACCGACTTGCCTTCGTACGTATCCAACCCTTCCAAAGGTGGTTTATTCGGCCCGAAAGCCCCGCTGCCGCCGGCGATAATTATCGCTTTGGCCTTAATGGTATTTCCTTTTGATGTCATCAATTCTACATTAGCGTCATTGTTGCTAATAGATACCACCTGTTGATTTAAGTGATAGACAGGGTTAAAGGGAGCAGCCTGCTTTTCGAGATTTTCAATCAAATCCGCCGCCATAATTTCGGGGTAGGCGGGAATATCATAAATCGGCTTTTCAGGATAAAGCGCCGTGCATTGCCCGCCGATTTGTTCCAGAGAATCGATCACATGGCATTTCAGGCCAACCATACCGCATTCAAAGACGGCAAAAAGCCCGACAGGCCCCGCCCCGATAATCGCGACATCGGTTTCAAAATTCGGATTATTTGTTACGCCCTGCGGCATTATTGTTTTCTCTAAAGCCATTGTATTTGTTAGATTATGCTACTTGGTATAAAGAAAAAGAACGTTTTTTAAAAGGCAAAAGCGAGGCCGCGCCATGATGATCACCAGCCACAGCGAAGACGATACCGCCCGCTTTGCCGTCCAATGTGCTGAGGCAGCCGAATACGGTGATATTTTTACTCTTAAAGGCCCGCTCGGCGCCGGGAAAAGTGTCTTTTGCCGTGCCTTTATCCATCATTTAAGCGGCAATGATATT
>DAOPJS010000080.1:0-5875 GCA_035399785.1 Alphaproteobacteria bacterium | reverse complement strand
TACCTTAGCAACCTCTATGCCTGCCGCTCTGAAAGCGCGGATTAAAGCACCTTCCTTAGCAGCAAATTTTGTTCCGGGACCACGTGATACTAACGTGATCTTTTGATTTTTATCCAGAAGTCTTGCAGAGGCAGAAGCACATCTTTCGATCAGAGCCTGCTCTTCCATCGGAACATAATATTCAGGATGCTCCGTCAGAAATCTATCCCATTCCTTCATTCCGCCATTGGCATACTCGTCGTCACCCATGTGTCCTGCACGACGACCTTCCATCAAATCAAGAAACTTTTGTTCAACTGGTTTTAATGGCTTTGGCTTCATTCTCTTAGCTAATTCAGTAGCAATAGTAGTTACAGTCGATTCTACAAAGCGCGCCGTGCCGTCGCTATTACGGCGCTCTCCTCCTGATCTTCTGTCATTCAATGCTAGAGAATTATCCATCTAACTTATCTCTTTTGCTTCAGCCCATGCCTTATTAAAACGATCAATGAAATATTGCGTAATTGCAAAATGCTTGATCACAAAAACTTCAACATTTTCTTCTTCAAAAACAATCAGCGCTGTCTTGTCGCCATAAATGTAAAGCGGGACTTCACCAAAGTTTTCTTTAGAAAGCGCTTTATACTTGGCATATCCGGAAGATATAGTATTTGTATCGCCTTCTTTTACCAAAATTTTAAACTGCAGACCTTTTATAGAAGCCATTCGCGCCATATGCGCATCCGCTTCGTCGCCTTCCCATTTTAAAAAATCGTCTTCGTCTACATTGTTAACAAAGATGCTTCCGCCACCTTTAACGGTTTCATAAACATCCATAATAAACTCCAGAAATCCGGAACGTCCTCGGTATGTATCAACGCCACCTGATTTCCATGCAACACCGTCGTTACTTAAAAACTCAATCCCCTCGCGCTCATAAAAGCGCTGGATTTCCGCCATTCTGGACATGGAGACATCGCTTTGACCGCTTTCTATCTTAGAAAGGGTGTTTGCTGCTATCCCCAAATGCTCGGCCACATATCCCTGAGGGACGTCTAACATGGCACGGGCTGCCCGCATCTGCGTCGGTGTAATCATTTGTAATCCTTCACTTTTTTCATAAAGTTAAAGAAATCTTAACAAATTACAACATCTTTATATATATGAAAAATTATCAATGCAAGTGATTTTTTTAATTATTTTACAGAAAAAATATCCTTGCGGTGGATAATTCTCACTTTTTTAACCATTTGTTAACTTTTTTTGTTTACTTTGGGCTTCACAGGAGATATTATGAAAACAACTTACGACACAACGACGATACAGATGCAAAAATTTATGGCCGTTACCGTGCCGGTGTTTTTGCCTCATAAAATGGAGCAGCCCATGGCCAATGATGCCACGACGCAGGAACAGGAAATCTCCCTCTCTCTTTTCGATGTAAAAGAGCTGTATGATCTGGCCTATGCCGAAAAGGCAAAATCGGGCGAGAACACCGAAAGTTTCAAAAAGCTCCTGGCCGAAGCCGTTAAGCTGGATCTGGCCTATCGCCGTCAATTGTCAAAAGCGGCTGTCTATAAAGACCACACAAAATTAAAAAATTTCAACAAGGCAACTGAAGGTAAGAGCTCAGGTTCGAAAGTTGCCTGATAAAAGGTTTATTTCCCCCAAATCCCAAAAACATCAAAGAAGCCCGTATCCCCCACAGATACGGGTTTTTCTTATCTGTTTCATACGGCGTAATAGCTAAAACTTGACATAAATTTGAATAGAAAAAACGTGTCAAAATACCGTTTTGCGGTTATACTTATATATGTAAGTCACTCCGGTGGCGTATGTTTCACACGCGTTCTGCAATTATCTTTTCGATTAGTCCCAGGGTTTTCATGACAATAACAAGCAAAATGAGACTGTTTCTATCCATTGCGGCCTGCTTTATGTTGCTGGCTGCGATACCTGCGAAGGCGCAGCAAGACGCCGCCGTCATGGATATGCCGACCCTGTCCGATGTATCGGCAGACGAGATGACGCATCCTATTATGCGCCTGATGCCTGACAGATCGGAAATTGTCAGGCTGGATCAAGAAGCCGCCAGTGTTATCGTCGGCAACCCCAATCATGTCAGCGTGCTGTTAGACACCCCGACAAGCCTTGTTGTCGTGCCCCGTGCCGAAGGCGCCAGCCATTTTACAGTAATCGGTAAAGACGGCTCGGTCATTATGCAGCGCCACGTTATTGTGGGCGCCGCCAAGGAACAATATGTCCGTATCCGCCGCAGCTGTAACGCCGGACAGCGTAATTGTGAAGCGACAAGTGTTTATTTTTGTCCCGATATGTGCCATGAAGTTAAGGAGAATACACAAGTTCAGAGAAGATAGAATCGTGCTATTCTGTTGATCGTTCTTGTTTAACCCCTAGCTGAATGAAGCACATATTTCCATGAGCAAAAAATTTTCTGCCCTTACCCTCGTTATTCCCGTTCTTATTCTTTCCGCCTGCGCAAGCAGCGGTACGTCGCCTCAGGTCGTTTCCAATTCAATGGAACCGCAGCTAAAAACAACTGCGATTGACAGAGCGATGGAAAAAGCACTGGCCGATGCACAGGCAAACGGCAACGCACAGGAAGTTCTGGCTATCTTGGGACAGGTGCAGGCACGCAATCCGAAAGATCCGGTTGTTGCCATTCGTTATGCCAGAGCCCTGCGTGACGATGAACAGATAAACGCGGCAATCAGAACACTGGCCCCTTTTACCAAAGGTGAAAAAGCCAATAATGAAGCGATCACGGAAATGGCGATGACGCAATTATCACTGGGTGATTTTGAAGCCGCTGAATCTTATGCCACCCGTGCCATTGAAAATGATCCGAATAATGCCCGTGCCTATCTGGCGCTCGGCACAGCGCAAGATGCGCAAAGCCGCCATCAGGACGCCGAGGTTTCCTTCCGTGAAGGATTGAAGCACTGGCAGGGTGACCCCTCACCGATCCTGAATAACCTTGCGCTTAATCTGGCTTCACAAGGGCATTTGGAAGAGTCTCTGGCGCTTCTTGAAAAGGCACAGAAACTGGCGCCGGGACGCATGGATTTAGAAAGAAACCGCCGCATCATTTCAACTTTGTTGGAAACAACAGGCCCAAGACCGCCTGCTCCGGAAGCAAAACCGAGCGCAAAACAAGAAGCATCGGATAAACCTGCGCCCGCGCCAAAACCCGCAAAAAAAGCGGCGCCGGTAAAAGAGAAAGCTGCGGTGAAGGAAGAGGCGAAAGAGGAAGATCAACCGTTGGTACAACAACCGACACCGCCGCCTGTAACCAAAACCAATATTAAATTGAAATCCGTCAACGAGTAATCAACCGCCGACACCTGCGGATGATGCCTGAATGCCTGCGGGTCCCAGGATGACAATAAACAATGCCGGCAGGAAAAATAAAATCATCGGCACGGTCAGCATGGGTGGCAGAGATGCCGCTTTTGTTTCCGCATTTGCCATACGGATATCTCGTAGCTCCAGAGAAATAACCCGCAATGCCTGTGACACGGATGTCCCGTATTGTTCGGCCTGAATGAGGGCGGTCGCAAAGGATTTACCAAAACCGCCGACACGGCGACCAAAATCTGCCAGCGCCTTACGACGGTCATTCAGCATTGCCATTTCGGCGCTTAAAATACCCAGCTCTTCCGCCAAAACGGGAGAGTGTTCGGAGACCTCTTCCGCCACCCGTTCAACCGTTTGTTCCAAACCGATCCCGCCCTGCACACAAATCAGCATCATATCGAGGGCATCGGGAAAAGAAAAACCAAGCTCTTGCTGACGTTTATCCGCCTGATTTTTGATCAAAATCCTCGGCAGAAAAAAACCGACAAGAACGGCGCCGATTAAAATAAAAAACTGCGCCGCATTGGATATTTCCTTTTCACCCGATGACATTACCAACATGGCAAAGAGGACAAAAAAGATGGGCAACCCTGCCTGCGCACCGATATAGAAAATCGGCGCCATAGGATTACGAATTCCTGCCTGCAATAACTGTACACGAACTTTTTCGCCGAATTCCCCTGCCAGTTGCTGCACTTTAAAGAACGTCGCAACGGAATCTTTTGCCGAAAGGGATTTCTGCCCCTTCCCTGTCATTTCGGCCTTCGCATTTTCGAAGAGGGCTTTCTTCTTCTTCTCAATAACATTTTGGAAGTGTTCTTTCTTTTCACTACGCTTGAGCATGGGGAAAACAAAAGCGGCAAAGGACACGGCGGCGGCCAATGCGCTTGCAATAACAATCAATAATTCACTTGTAATTCCGAACATTTATTAGACCTTAAAGTTAATCATCTGACGCATGACCAAGACGCCGACACACATCCATCCCACGGCGCACCCCAGTAAAAATTTCCCTGTTGAGTCCGTAAACATCAAGCCGATATATTCAGGATTCACAAAATACATCCCACCTGAAACAATAACGGGCAACGCCCCGATAATCATGGCGGACATTTTAGCTTCGGATGACAATGCCTTAACCTTCCGCGCTAATTTAAAGCGGGCACGAATAACGCCGGCCAGATTTTGCAACACTTCCGAGAGGCTGGAGCCCGTTTGTGTCTGGATCGCAATCGCGGTTGCAAACATTTGCATCTCTGTCAGAGGCATTCTTTTTGATGCCTCCAGGACAGCTTCGGGCAAAGGCACGCCAATTTTTTGCTGATCATAAATACGGCCCATTTCTTCACCCATGGGGCCGCTGAATTCCGTTCCGACCATTTTAATGGCTTCGCTCACAGGCATACCGGCTTTCAGGAGGCGCATCATCGATTCAAGGGCATCCGCCATGTCATCCATAAATAGTTTTTGACGCTTTTTGGCCTTCATTTTTAAGAATAATCGCGGCAGCCCGAAAAACGATGTAATTCCGACCATGATCACCACAAAGGTCGAAAGACCGACAGCCTTGGCCAAAAATGTAAAGAGAACTCCCGATACCAATGAATAGAGCCAGAATTGCTTCACCGAAATTTCCAACCCTGCTTGCTGAATCATATCCGTCAGGGAGGCTCCTTTTTTCTTTGGCTTGTCCTCTTCGGTATCTCTCAGCTTTCTGGATAAGTCAGTTTTCTTTTGTTCTTTTGTGCCTTTTGCTTTCTTTTCATCATACTGACTGCCGCCGCGCACAACATTCATCAGGCGTTTTTTCTTTTCTGCCTGCTGAATCATAACAATGGCGCTCACGACGATTCCGAACACCATGAATATTGAAATTGATAGAATGACGGTAAGCATCTCTTATCCGTAAGCTTCTTCCATAGCATCGAGAACCAGATTCTCGACACCGAATTGACGGGCATTGTCCCAGAATTTCGGACGCATCCCGGTTGATCTTAAATGGGTAATCAGTTTGCCGTGTTCGTCTTCACCCTCGAACTCCAACTTAAAGAGATCCTGCATGGTAACGACTTCACCTTCCATTCCCGTGATTTCAGAGATATGGGTTACTTTACGCGAACCGTCACGAAGACGTTGCACCTGAATAATGACATTCACCGCAGATGCAATCTGTTCCCGCACGGCAACGGTCGGCAAATTCAATCCACCCATCGCGATCATATTTTCCATACGGGATATTGCCTCACGCGGGTTGTTGGCGTGAACGGTTCCCATAGAACCATGGTGACCTGTATTCATCGCTTGCAGAAGGTCGAAGGCCTCAGGACCACGAACCTCCCCCACGATAATGCGTTCGGGGCGCATACGCAGACAGTTTTTAACCAGATCACGCATTGTGACCTCACCAACCCCTTCCAAGTTCGGCGGACGTGTTTCCAATCGCACGACGTGAGGTTGTTGCAGCTGCAATTCGCAAGCATCTTCACAGGTAATGATACGTTCACCCTGTTCAATATAT